>CAVACC010000006.1:0-60916 GCA_963587495.1 Clostridia bacterium
ATGATTCTTTCATGTAATTGAAACTTTAGGAGTCAACCATATTTACAAAAAGACACAAGCCGTTGGGCAGGCTCTAATAAAGCCTTTCGTTGACTTTTGTTCTCCTCTTCTTCAGCTCTCCTGCATAATAGTCTAGACTGTTGATAGTTCTCAGTTCTTATAGGACAAGAACAGCTTTTCCGGTTGTTTTTTAGGAAAAGTGTAGTTTTTCTTATTGCTATTTATAGGAAAAGTGTAGTTTTTGCTTGGTTGTTTCGTAGGAAAAGTGTATATTTGCGCCTGTAAAATCATAGGAAAAGTGTAAATATGCTCTATAGAAAGATTGAAAAATATATTGTAAGTCACTTACAATCAGGGTCTGACAAGATCTTGATTATAGATGGTGCACGCCAAATAGGTAAGTCCTTTATCATTCGTGAAGTCGGAAAGAAGCTTTTTCCCAACTACATTGAGATAAATATGGAGACAGACAAGCTTGGAGACAGGACTTTTGCCGATGCTAAGACGGTGGATGATTTCTATTTGGCTTTGAGTACGGTGGCAGGTGATAGGATGAAGGAAAAGAATAACACTTTGGTGTTTATAGATGAGATTCAGGCCTACGACCATCTGCTTACTTTACTCAAGTTCCTGCGCGAAGACAATAAATTTACATATATCGCCAGCGGCTCGTTACTGGGTGTTACACTCAAGACAACTTCCTCTGTTCCTTTGGGCAGTATCGTCATCCGGCACATGTATCCATTGGACTTCGAGGAGTTTTTGATAGCCAATGGTGTAGGACAACTGGTGCTTGATACGATTCGCAAGAAGTTTGCTTCAAGGGAGTCGATGCCGGAAGCTATCCATAACAAACTGCTCGATTTATTCAAGAAGTATCTCTTGGTAGGAGGCTTGCCTGATGCCGTCAACGAATTCTTGGCTACCAAGAATGTCACGACCATTCGTACCATACAGAATGAAATCCATCACCTCTATGGTGTGGATGCGGCCCGTTATGAGGAAATGCACAATCGCCTGAAGATTCAGCGCATCTACAGTATGATTCCTTCTAACTTGGAAAACAAGAAGAAGCGAGTAGTGGTGAAGGATATTGAGGACAAAAAGGGAAAGAGAATGAGTGATTATGTCGAGGAGTTCGACTATCTGATTTCTTCGGGCATTGCGTTGGAAGTGAAGGCCATCAGTAAGCCAAGTTTCCCTTTGATAGAGAATAGTGGTAAGAATCTGCTCAAACTTTATATGAACGATGTGGGTATTCTGACCAGTGTTTTCTTCGGCACCAACATCAAGGCGGTGATGGATGATGTGGCAAGCATCAATCTCGGTTCCGTTTATGAGACTGTGGTGGCGCAGGAACTGAAGGCGCATGGTTTCAACCTTTATTATTACGACAACAAGAAAACAGGAGAGGTGGATTATCTGATTGATGACATGGAGCATCTGTCAGTCCTTCCGCTCGAAATCAAGTCGGGTAAGGATTATCAGGTACACAGTGCTTTGGATAAGTTCTTGCAAAACAAGGAATACAACATCCAGGACGCCTTCGTTCTCTCGAATGCTCAGCAGGTGGAACAGAAGAATGGCATCACTTATCTGCCTATCTATTATATAATGTGTATAGAACCGAAGGAGACGGAAGATAAAGTGTTGTAGAAATACTTTTTCTTGTGTTTATACCCATATCGGAAGCCTTGATGGGCAGAGGTCGGGCAGACATATATATACAGATAAGGCATATCTGTATGCTTGCTTTGGCTTTGACATTCTGGAACTTCGCAATTAGTCATATTACTTCCCTTTCTGTATATTTTCTCCTTAGAGAGCACAAATGTGCCCCCAGGCAGGGCACATTTGTGCCATAAGTAGGCATTTTTCCTGCAGCAGTATTTATAAAAAAGCAACAAGTCGAAAACAAGAGTCTTATCGCTTTACGCAGTATCGTATTTAGTTTAATTGATGTTAATTAAGGATGGTTTGACACAAATAAATCGGTCAAGGCTTTGTCGTTTCTGAATAATGTAGTATTTTCGTGTTGTCAATATAAATGTTCATGACATGGTAAAGAAAATTGCATCATTTATCTTGCTGGTTGTACTTTGCGTCTCTTGTGGCAGGCATGAGTATCCATCTGCTTTGGTGGAGGCTGACAGTTTGTGTTATTCTAATCCCAAACTGGCATTGGAGAAACTCGCCCAAATCCGTAAAGATTTAGATACGACAAATACCGCGGATTGGATGTATTTCCGTTTAGTAAAGTTGAAAGCTCAAGACAAAGCTTACATCCCTCATTCTGATTTGACAAATTTGAACCAGATGATAGCCTATTATGAGGGAAAGGGGGATAAGAAAATGTTGCCTGAAATATATTATTTGGCAGGTTCTACCTATTTTGATTTGCACGACTCACCACAAGCATTGGATTATTATCATATGGTCTTGGATAACATTACAGCCGATGATCATTTGCGCTTGTGGGGAATTACGCATGCTCAAATAGGTTATGTCATGCTTTATCAAGGCAATTATATGTCTGCAGTTCAACATTTTAAGGAGTCTTATTTCGTTGATTCTTTAAGAAATGATGTAGAGGGAATGATTTATGACTTGCGAGATTTGGGCTATTCTTATTCAAGTACAGAGAAATTGGATAGTGCGATTTTTTATAGTCATAAAGCTTTACAGCTTTCTTTGAAAATAAAAAATTCAAAAATGGCAAATAATGCAATGTCAAGTTTGGTGGGAATTTATTTGGACTCTCGTTTTTGTAATGTTGATTCTGTTGCCAAATACATTTACCCTATGCTTAATGATGTTGAGCCTGAAGATAGGAGCGGTGTGTATTGCGTTGCGATGAAATATTATATGTTGCGTAATATGCCGGATTCTGTCAATTATTATATTAAAAAAATTGAACAGTATGGAGAAATATATGCTAAATATTCGGCTTGTTGCTTGAAAATAGAATCTGTATTGAAAAGAAAAGGAAACAATAGAGATATGCAAACTTGGAATCAACTTATTTGTTATCGAGATTCTGTGGACAAAATTACCAAAACAGAGGCTGTTTCCAAATGCCAGTCTCTTTATGATTATACACAAAGAGAAAAAGAAAATACGAGGTTGAAGAGTGAGAATGAAAGGCATAAATTGTTGTTGGTCATATTGGGATTGTGTACCAGTCTTGTCCTAATTGGTTTCTATGTATATTACAAGAATAGCAAGAACGCCAAGATAGAACAGAAAAGACAGATGGAAGAATTACAACATCTTTTGGAAAAAAGTGCATCACAAGGATCAACAAATAAAGATGCTTTGGCTCGAATGAAAGAGTCTGAGATTTACTCTTTGTTACTCAATAAGATGAAAGTAAATCAGAATATCACTCAAGCAGAGTGGTCGGAATTGGATCAAGCTATCAATCAATATTTTGTGGATTTCAAACTTAAACTCTATCGTATATGTAATTTGTCAGATTTGGAGTACCAAATATGCTTGTTGCTGAAGTTAGAAGTATCTTTATCTGATATATCAACACTTGTTCATCGAGAACCTTCCGCATTAACTATGTCCAGAAAACGTTTGTTCAAGAAAATGTTTAAAAAAGAGGGTAAAGCAGAAGAATTAGACTCGTTCATTCGTTCCGTCTGATGTGAAACTATTCACATTGCTAAAAGTGACCTTGTTGTAAATACTTGAATGTCAGTTATTTATAAAAAGTGAAAGATTTGTGAACGGATTCTAACTCGATAACTCTCACTTTTTTCATACTTTTGCATTATCATAATTTTTTGCGTATGAAAAAAGTAAGTTTTATTATTCTTATGTGCATAATGGCACTAAGCATTGGGGCAAAGCAGAAAGAAAAATTGGTTTTAATTTCTGTTGCTAATAGTTTTTGCAGTCCTGACTATTACAATCATCGTCACAAAGCGCCAAACGTAGGACCGTTGCAGGTTTATTACGATGGAGGATTTGTGTATTTTCAAAATGCTTATGTGGGGGCGTATGTTTCATTCCTGGATGAGTTTGGAAATGTTCTTGATGAAGAAACTATTTATGCAAGCGAGTGTGTTATTCCGCAACCTCATTTAGCCAAAGCTCTCCAGATTAGCTATAGTGATGTTGTATGGATCGGTTATTTTAATCAGTAGTATTAATAAATTATCAGATTGTTATGAAGAAATTATTATCACTTTTGATGGCAGTTTTTGCTGTTGTGTTTGTATCTTGTACTGATACCGACGACTTACAGAGTAATCAACCTAAGTCAGACAGAATCTATTTTGCGGACAAAAATGCTTTTGAAGCATATCTGGCTTCTCCGACATCTGTAGACTTGGCTTTTCCAAGTGTTTCTGCCTCCAATGATGTTGTTGGGCAGTTCAAAGAATATACTGATGTAGGCAAGTTGTTGAATAAAGACTTGGAGTTTCAGGTAGGTGACACGATATATAAATATTGTGCTTCGGGTAATGGTGTATTTGAGATAGAGGCATCCAAGTATGATATGTTACGTTCTTTCTATGATAAGGATGCAGAGTTGATAGATAACTTGAGTAGTTTGAAAGAAGTCTCACCTTACAGATATCAGGTAACAGAAGGATTGATATTTGTGTATACAGGAGAGCCGATTATTGTTGTCCAGAATTTTGTAAGTCCTACTCCTACACGTACTTCTCTTGATGGATTAACTCAAGTTCAAACTTCTTTTTGGACAAGTAAAGGTATAACATCGAGTTGCGGTGTAAGGGTTAAGGCCTGGTCAAGAGATAATACTAATCAAGCATTCCAAGATGCAAATACAGATATGACATTGGAATGGAATATCCAAATAAGAGCTGATAGTGGCGTTGCTTATCGGTCAAGCAAAGGTGGGCTGGCAGGAAAAGGTAATATGATTAAACAAAAAGTTACATCTGACAGTGGATTTGTTAAGTATACTTTGTGGACTAATAGTTTGATACTTGGCAGAGCGAAGTGTTGGGATGGTTCATGGATTGAGGCCAAAGTTACTAAATGATAAAAAATGAACGTCATGAGGAAAATATTGTTTATATTATTGTCGTTAATGACATGTTTCTCTTATGGGCAAAATAAGGAAACATTTTCTGTGCAAAGTTCTGTATGCCCCAAGCAAACGATAGGCAACTTGACCGTATTTGTTAATCCTGTTAGTAGTAGAGGTGTTGTCCCATATTCCGTAAAGAGCAGAAGCAGGAGTAAAGAGTCTTCTGTTGCTGTTTTAAAGACAGTATTCAAAGTGGAAGTAGAACAAAGTGGTGACTATTATCTTCTTGCTAACACATTGTCTACTTACGTACAAAAAGATAAGTTTCAGAAAATTTCTGTATATGTAAATGGAATGTATCAAGGTAAGTTGAATAATACAGAAGCGGACTGGGAAATTATTGGGATAAAAGGAAAAGAGAAAGTATCTTTGAATAAAGGAAGTAATGAAATAGTATTTTCTTCCTCTGCTCCATTTTATCCTGAAATTGATGCTGTACAGTTGACTTTAGACAAATCTTCTTTGATCACTACAAACGCTCCATATAAAGCTTATAAAGCATTGGCAGCGAAAGATGCGGTCACAGAAAAAACAAAAGAAAGCTGGGAAGTAACTCCAATTGAAGGTAAAATTGTTGGTAATGCAAATGCAACAGTTTGGCAAAACGTCCCAACTGTATATACTTATCACAGAAAAATTTCGGTGACTTCTAAAGAGAAGATGGAAATCCACACCACTCCTGTTGAGAGTGAGGACTATTACGATGTAGATACGTATATGTATTTGTATAAGATAGATGACCCTTACCACTATTCCTGGACTAATGATGATGTTATTGGTTATCATTCAAAAATAGAAGCAACACTTCCTGCAGGTGAATACTATTTGGTTATTCGTGCCAAACAGAATGGCTACGCATCTAAATATATGCCAAGACAGGGGCTTGTGAACGTGTATTGTAATGGTGAATTGTTGAATGAGAATGTACCAATTTCTGGATATCTGATAGATGCACCTGTTAAAACAACAGGAATATTGAATTTCTTTACCAATAAGACATCAGCTTCGTCTCAGTTGTTCCTTATTGATGGTGATCGAATGTTGTATAATAGCGAACCATATACCTATTATCCACCTGCGGATTATGTTTGGCTGGATGGTTCCCGAAAGAAAATCACATTTAGAAGGGGTGTTCCCAATTGGAAGGTTTTGGTAACTACAACGAGTGCTTGGTGGATTTGTTTTGGAAAATGTGATGTGTATGCTGGTCTAAAAGATGCACCATCTAAGTATATGGACAAATTCTCTAATCTGAAATCTGGAGATGCGATTTTGATGGCAGATGATGACTCGAAATACAACTCCGCAGCTTGGGCTGGTGGTATTACAGATAGGAAAATCTGGATAGGTAATTCTTCAAAAGGATCACCTTATGTTTGGAATTCTTGGGATGATTATTTCGGCAACAATCCTGCTCGTTATCAGAACGCTCCTACCTACACAAGAAATGGTGGCGGGGCAAGAAGTGTTATTGTATATTCTAAAGATAGCACAATGGCGGGTATTACGCATTTCGCAGTTATGAATAAGGCAAATGATCAACTTCATGGTTTTGACTGTGAAAGTAAAATTGGTACTTGGGGCAGAATTACCCATACCGAAAAATCTCTTTATGGTTCTGAATACGGTAAAACTTATTATAGTTACTATGAGGTTCAGAGTCCTTTGGAATTCAAACATAATACGCTATCCAAATTGGCTCTTCCTAAGGTTTGTACTATGGAACAGTCTATTAAAGAGGGATTGTCTATAGATAGAAAAGTTGAACTTTCGGCATCGGAAAAGGAAGAACTTGATGGCTTTGGTAGATTAGTCTTAGATAAAGACTTCGAAAAAATGTATAGTGATTGGGTGGCTGATTATACACTTGCCGATAACTTCGGTGAGGATAATTCAATCTTTTCTGGTCAAGAATTCCAAAAGTTGGTACAACAAGGAAGAAAACATTGGAAGAAAAACATGTCCTTCCTTTGTGGCAAAATATTTGTCAATACCAATGAGCATGAGGATGAACAAGATTTGGCTTCTGTGCTCCTCTGTGAAATGGTTGCCCCTTATTATGCTGCCAAAATGGATTCTATTAAGGACGATTGGTTTAAAAATCAATATACAGAAGATGGAAAGTATATCTGTCCTACAATAGAATATTTTACAAAGCGATATGTGAAGAGTATTCTTGAAGAAGAATACACCAAGACTAATGTAGCCCAAGATTTTGATGGAGATTCCATAGTTTTAGAAGGTAGAAACTTAAAAGTCAACCTCGCGAAGGATGCTGTTGTTTCTCTTCAATTCCAAAATGTAACGACAAACAGTAGTTTGATGTTGCTAAACTCTCAGTTAGTGAAAAAGGGAAAATATGTGTATGAGATTGATGTGTTACCTTTAGCGTCTGGGGTGAATGTATGTACTTTGGTTGTTAATGGTAAAGCCTCTTCTGTGAAATTGATAAAATAACGACTATGAAACAAGTGGTTTATAATGTAATAGCAGCTGTGCTCCTTATGAGCATGGCTGCATGTTCTAATCCGGAAAATCTCTGTGTTGATCCGCAAACTCCGTCAGCGTCTGTCGATACCTTGACATATTGGGAACGAGTGAGTTTGTTGGATAATTACCAACTATCCGAGTCTGCAGTCTTAAAGTCTGTGGAAAAGTTTAGTGAATTAGCTTCGCCTAAACCTTCAAGAAGTACAGATGGAAAACTTGATTTGAAGATTATTTCTAAGCAGAATGTTTGTTTGGGTGGAGTTTCAAGATGTTCTGAAAATCAAAAGCAAGACTCTATTCCGATATATTATGTCCAAATGGACAAAGATGACAAGCATGGCTATGCTTTGGTTTCTGGAGACATAAGAACGGCAAGAATTCTCGCTTTTGTTCCTAATGCTACTTCAGAAAAGACCTATGAGCAATATCAAATTATTTCTTTGTTGAAAGAAGCCAGTATTCATGCTTGCTTGAAACAAGCGTACTTCTTTAATACAATAAAGGACTCTTTAGAGAATACTGCAAAATGTAAAAATATAATACAATCTCGTTCATCATATATAGAGAGGGATGATATTTTGGAAATGGAAGACCAAGGTTGGCAATTGGAATGGTCCAAAAAAAAGTTTCCCGAGCTATCTGTTGAATGGGGACAAGGTTATCCATATAATTGCAAGTTAGAACAACAAAAAGGATGTACTAATGCAGCTTACGATTACAGGTGTCCTGCTGGATGTGGTGTAGTTGCAATAGCTCAAGCACTTGCATATTATGAGCCAAAACTTAGTATAAATGGTCAATTGGTAGATTGGAAAATGCTTAAAAAACAGCAAAAAATAGAATCAACGGCAAGTAAGCAATTAAAAAATCAAATTGGTTTTTTGATGAAGTGGATTGGTGATAAAGCGGAGGCAGAATATAAATGCGATGCGACCTCAACAAGTATTAATGCTATCGAAGTTGTATTGGGACATGTTGGTATGCAATGTGATAAATTGGCTCCTTTCAATTGGAATAGTATATATAATTCTATAAATAATGGCTGTCTTGTAGAAGCAAATGCTGTAGGGCTTAAAAATAAGGTTGAAGAAGTATCACATTCTTGGATTATTGATGGTTATATGATTGCAAATTTCAATTTTGAATCATATAAAGAACAAGCTTTTTATGTTCATAATAATTGGGGGTGGAATGGTTCTTGTGACGGTTATTTTCTTTTAGAAGATGCTGGAATCAAGTTTGATTTACCAGGGGTGGAATTAGATAGATTGTTAAATATACATGCAAATATCAAAAAGAAATAAAGTGATGAAGCAGTGTTTTTGTAAAGTGAGTTTGTTGTTTGTAGTAATAATAAGCGTGTTGTTGGCAAGCTGTAAGGACGATGATGCGCCTTATTTCGAGCGGAGCGGCTATTTGTTGGATTGTTTCTTGGACGCAGATGAGGAGTATTCTTTGGAGGATGCTGTTGGGCGAACCTTGGATGCATCGTGCAGTATTTCTAATGAGAATGATGGTGTTGCAGAGTTGCAAGTGAATCAAGAAACTGGTAATCATATCATTGTACCCAAGAAGATTGGTCGTACTCGTGTCAAATTAATGAGAGGTGAAGAAAAGGTTTCTATTACTGTTGTGGTAAAGACAGAGGCTATAGACTTCTGGAGAATAACAGACCGAATCGAAAAAATTGATTGCGCTTCTGATTTGAAGGAGATTATACGTGCTGATATGTATGAGTCGCAAGTTCTTCCGCAACTGAAGGTAAATGATGATGTTTATTTCGGTTATGGTAGTAAAGGAAGATGGAATATGAGTTATTCCAGCAATCGTGATGATTTAAGGGACTTTTATGTGGATTATGCAAAAGGAGATACTGAATACAAGTTCTATGCTTGGCCTGACATGGATAAAAAGCAGGCCTTTACTTTCTCGCTGGATGAAGTGAGACGACCTTCTGGTGAAGAACCTACGAAGTATGGAACGTTTACTTGTGACTTGACGGATTACTATCAACAGAAGTATGGACAGGACAAAGTGAGACGAGTGGTGCTGTCGTATAAAGTTGTAAGCTTTCGAATGATTTTTTAGATGCGTTCGCCTGTCCTGTGCATGCTCAGAAGAGCTACTTGCGACAGAAGAAATGATCCTTTCCGCAGAAACAAGGAGAAATCCTGAGATAGTCCATGGCCTTTGCCGTCAGCAAACAACCGCAGACGGTGAAGGCCACAGCTGTTATTGTGAAGAGGATGACCGTAGGGTCGAAAGTGAATAAAGGCACAAAGAACTTGGTGATGATGGTGAAAGCTGGCGAAAACAACAGGATGGGGAGGGTGTTCTTTCCGATGACGAATGCTCCGTTCCTGAAGAGCTGTGGCATGAATCTATATACCGTCAGCCAGAATACCGTCATCACATAGGTGAGCCACAGGCTGCGGATCAGGACAGGATAAGAACTCTGCCAGGAAGTAATGCCCACGATGGTGACGATGATGGCAAACAATGACGGGCGGAAGACACTCAGGAACGGCACGCGAAGAAGCTTGATGCCTACACCAATGGTAAAGAAGATGCAGCAATGCCAGGAGATGATGCCCAACCAAACCACTAAAATGCCGATGAAGGCAACCGTGAGCAGCAGGGCTCCTATCTTGATCTTGTTGCGGTAAAGCCAAGAGATGGCATAATAGGCCACATAGCTGATGATGAGATTGTGGATGTACCAGTATGGCCCCAGTGGCTCCATGGTGAGTTTGCGCAGAAAGACGAGTATGTCGAGCCTGTCGATATGCTCATTGATGGGCAGTATCGAAGCCAGGATGATGTAGAGACCCTCCATGACGATGTAGGGCACAAGCCACCATTTCACCTTTTGGCAGAATTCGGTGAAGGGTTTGTCGACATGAGCCAGGAAACCCGAGATGACAAAGAAGACAGGCGTAGTATAGAGCAGAAAGAACTCCTTGAGCCAGGGGTAGGTCTGGCCCAAATAAACCAAGTGTATCATGATGACGTGCAGGATGAACACACACTTCAGAAAGTCTAATTGTACGATTCTATTCTTCATTGATAAAAAGACATTGTTCTGAAGATATAACGCAACAAGTCTTTTTTTATTATTTTTCGTGAGCCTTGCTTTGCTGTTTCGGTGAAATTGCTTAACTTTGCACGCAGAATTCGAATTTTTATATCTTTAATGTAATTATGGCAAAAAAAGCTCTTTTGATGATTCTCGATGGATGGGGAATCGGACAGCATGGCAAGGGTGACGTAATCTATAATACGCCAACTCCTTACCTGGATTATTTGACAGCAGTTTCAGCACACTCTCAGCTCCAGGCTTGCGGTGAAAACGTAGGCTTGCCTGAAGGACAGATGGGTAACTCAGAGGTAGGTCACCTCAATATCGGCGCAGGTCGTGTGGTATATCAGGACCTCGTTAAGATCAACAAGGCTTGCGAAAGCGGTGATATTCTGAAGAATCAGGAAATCATCAATGCCTACAGCTACGCTCAGAAGACAGGCAAGAAGCTCCACCTGATGGGTCTGACCTCTACTGGCGGCGTGCACTCTTCTCTTGACCACCTCTACAAGTTGATTGAGATTTCTAAGGAATATGGTTTGAAGAATACATACGTTCACTGTTTCATGGACGGCCGTGATACCGACCCAAAGAGCGGTAAGGGCTTCATCGAGCAGGTTCAGGCTTGTTGCGAGAAGAACGATGCTCATATCGCAAGCATCGTAGGCCGTTTCTATGCTATGGACCGTGACAAGCGCTGGAACCGTGTGAAGGAGGCTTACGACCTGCTCGTAGAGGGCAAGGGCAAGCAGTCAGACGATATGGTAAAGGCTATGCAGGAAAGCTACGATGAGGACGTGACCGATGAGTTCATCAAGCCAATCTGCAACTCTACCGTTGACGGTACCATACAGGAAGGTGATGTCATTATCTTCATCAACTACCGTAACGACCGTGCCAAGGAGCTGACCCAGGTGTTGACTCAGCAGGATATGCCAGAGGAAGGCATGCACACCATCAAGGACCTGCAGTACTACTGCATGACTCCATACGATGCAAGCTTCAAGGGTGTACACATCCTCTTCCCTAAGGAGAATGTAATGGATACTCTTGGTGAGTACCTGAGCAAGCAGGGCAAGAAGCAGCTCCATACAGCTGAGACAGAGAAGTATGCACACGTGACATTCTTCTTCAATGGTGGCCGTGAGACACCTTATGAGGGTGAGGACCGTATCCTTGTTCCTTCTCCAAAGGTTGCTACCTACGACTTGAAGCCAGAAATGAGCGCTTACGAGGTGAAGGATAAGTTGGTGGGTGCCATCAATACACAGGAGTATGACTTCATCGTTGTCAACTTCGCCAATGGTGATATGGTAGGCCACACCGGTATCTACAATGCTATTGCCAAGGCTGTTCATGCTGTAGACAACTGCGTAAAGGATGTTATCGAGGCTGCCAAGGCCAACGATTATGAGGCTATCATCATCGCTGACCACGGAAATGCAGATCATGCCATCAATGCAGACGGTACTCCAAACACAGCTCACTCTTTGAACCCAGTGCCATTCATCTATGTAACAGACAACAACTCAGCTACTGTTAAGGATGGTCGTCTGGCCGACGTGGCTCCTTCTATCCTCCATATCATGGGCTTGGAGCAGCCTGCTGACATGACAGGTGAGAACTTGATTTCTGACAATAAGTAAATACAATTTTATATACCTATAAAAAGTATCCTAAGATACTTGACCAAGTAATATAAGATACTTGCGCAAGTATCTTAAGATACTTTTAAATTTATATTAAGCATGAACGTAAAGATAGAAGACAGCTGGAGACAGCACATAGGTGACGAGTTCGAGAAGCAGTATTTTGTCGATCTCAGCAACTTTGTACGAGAGGAATACCTGCATACGCCTTGTTATCCTCCCGGACGCCTGATATTCAATGCCTTCAATCTTTGCCCTTTTGATGATGTAAAGGTGGTGATTATCGGTCAGGATCCTTACCATGAGCCTGGACAGGCTATGGGACTGAGTTTCTCTGTACCCGAAGGAGTTACTTTTCCACCATCGCTGATGAATATCTTCAAGGAAATACAGATGAATCTTGGTATTCCGATGCCTGCTACAGGTGATCTGACCCGCTGGGCCAAACAGGGAGTGTTATTGCTCAATGCCACCCTGACAGTTAGAGCCCATCAGGCAGCGAGTCATCAGCGTAAGGGATGGGAACAGTTTACTGATGCAGCTATCAAGGCTCTCAGCAAGGACAAGGAACATCTGGTATTTATTCTTTGGGGAGGCTATGCCCGCAGCAAGGCTTCACTCATCGACTCTTCGCGCCATTTGATATTGCAGAGCGTGCACCCTTCGCCATTATCTGCCAATCGTGGCGGATGGTTTGGCAATCATCATTTCTCCCGCTGTAACGAATATCTCAGACAGAATGGGATAGAACCGATAAAATGGTAGAGGCAGCTGAAAAGCTGTGATACTTTCTATATGTACGCATATAGAGTTGCACCTTATTTAATTTATATATTCCCTTATTTTATCATACACTTATTTATATACAGGAAACATTTATGAACAAAGACGAACTGCGTATTCTCCAGGTGGGTGATGTGCTGGTATCACCTAATATTCTTACTGAAAAATTCTGTTGCGACCTTGATGCCTGCAAGGGAGAGTGCTGTATCGAAGGCGATGCCGGTGCTCCTGTAAGCCTCGACGAGATTATGGAGATAGAGAATATGCTCGATGTCGTTTGGGAAGACCTGTCGGCTTCGGCACAGGCTGTTATAGATAAACAGGGAGTGGCGTATACGGATATAGAAGGCGACTTGGTGACGAGCATCGTCAATGGCAAGGACTGCGTGTTTACCTGCTATCAGGACCTGAAGGACATGAACGACGGGCACACCATACAGAACTGCTGTCTTTGCGCCTTGGAGCGTGCCTATCGTGAGGGAAAGTCTAAGTTCATGAAACCTATCTCATGTGCCTTGTATCCTATTCGTGCCAAACACTTTGGCAACGGGGTGTATGGTTTGAACTATAACCAATGGAAGATTTGCAAGGCTGCCGTGAAGAAGGGCGAGGAGTTGAATCTGCCCGTATATAAGTTCCTTGAAGGTCCTCTTGTGAAACGATTCGGACAAGAGTGGTATGACGAATTGTGTGCTGTAGCCCATGAGTTGGGCTATTAATAGATTTCCAATCCTTCTATTTTCTGTATCTGACTCTTGCGGAAATGGCGGTCGCCCTTGATGGTGATGGATTTTTGCCGGCTCGTGCTGAGACGGCGGAAGGCTTGTTCGTCCATTTCGCCGCTGCAGATATATACCAGTCCGTTTATCTCAAGTCTTTCTCCCTTCTTGGCCTCGCGCAGTGTGATGCGTACGGAGCCTTGAAAGAAACGGTCAAAGTCGTAGTGGAGGCCTAAGGAATCTTCGTATTCGGCTATAGGCAACAATACATGTCTTAACCTGTTGTCATAGGCAGGGTAGGTGGGTAGTGTGGTGTAGATGTCCTTCGACTCTTTAAAAAGCCTGCGTACGGGCTTTTCGGATTTTTGGAAGAAGAAGTCGGAGGCTTTCCAGCTGTTGTCATATTGTCTGTTGTCGAAAACCTCAATGGTGTTTCCTATGCTGTCTTGCGTTATCCGGTTGCCTTCTGACAGGCTGCAGCTCCAGGATTCGTCGGCTTGTTGATAGAATGCCGAACCGTTATAGTTTGTACCATAATAATCCAATGTTAGTTGTTTGCTGGCTGCATTCTGCGAGTATGCTGTAGCTTGAGGGCATGGCGCATACCATACGGCTATGGTATTGGAGTCTGGACGCAGATAACGGGTTACGTCGTAGGTATGCAGAAGGATACCCTGTGGAGTTTCGTTTCTGTAGAAGACCTCTCTCGATATATTTCTCTCGTTGATATATACCTTGCAGCTGCCCATACTGGCAAAGGTGATATATGCCTGTTGGGGACGGTGCTTGGTGATGTAAGTATGGCGGAACATCACCTCGGTGCTGTCATCGGGAAAGGGATAAGAAATCCAGTGGGTACCGAACTCTTGACTATGCGAGTTCAGTACCCAGAGGATGGAGAATATGATGCAAATAACTTTGCGTGTCATTTATTTGACAGTTATTATGATTGTCACTTGGTCGCAGCCTTTTATTTGACAGTCTTGGTTTCGCCAGCCTTGAAATGCAGCACTTTCTGCTTGCCGTTGTAGCAAACGGTAAGCACGCCTGCCTGGTGGCTGGTGATCTTGGCTTTGGCAACCTTGTAATTTTTCCAACTGAGGTCAATCTTGTAGTTGCCACGTGCCTTGATACCGTTCATCTCGCCAGTATTCCATGCGCCAGGGAGTGATGGCAGCAGTTCCATAGTTTCGCCATCACACTGCATCAGCATCTCGCAGATACCAGCAGTTCCACCAAAGTTTCCGTCAATCTGGAAGGGTGGGTGAGCATCAAAGAGGTTCGGATAAGTACCTCCTGAAGAATGGTTCTTTAATGTGTTGGGACTGACATAGTTGAGCAGTTTGCGCAGAATGGCATACGACTTGGCGGCTCTGTGCAGACGAGCCCACAGACAGATGCGCCATCCTGTACTCCAACCAGTAGAGTTGTTGCCCTTGATCTCCAACGATTTGGATGCAGCTGCAGCAATTTCTGGAGTCTTGGCTAATGTGATATGGTTGAAAGGATACAGACCTAAGAGATGAGACTGATGGCGGTGTTGCCAGTCCCGGTCATCCCAGTCGTAGTACCATTCTTGCAGATTACCCCTCTTGCCTATCTGGTAAGGATGCAGACGGTTGATGGCATCTTGCAGAGTAGTCTGATATGCAAGGTCGGTATTGAGTGCCTTTGCTCCCTTGATGGTATTCCTGAAAAGCTCGTGAATGATGGCAAGATCGGCTGTTCCTCCATATAGGGTGCATCCCTTGTAGCCTTTGTCTGTTATATATTGTGCCTCGGGTGAGGTGGAAGGGGCTGTGATGAGTTCGCCCGGCTTCTTGGGATTGTCGATAAGCCACTTCAGCATGAAGTCGGCTGCACCTTTCATCAGCGGGTAGGCTGTCTGGCGCAGGTAGTCGAGGTCGCGTGTGTAGTCATAGTGCTCCCAAAGTGTCTGTACAAGCCAGGCTCCACCCATGTTCCAGTTGCTCCACTTAGGGCTTTCCTTCTTGGTGCCTACAGGATTACTCATGGCCCATGCGTCGGTGTTATGTCCGGCACACCAGCCTTCCTCTATACCATAAAAATGCTTGGCGGTGTACTTTCCTGTTACGGCAAGGGCCTTTACCAGTCCTTCTACAGGCATGGTGAGTTCAGAGAGGTTGGCTACTTCTGCAGGCCAGTAGTTCTCTTCCAGATTGATGTTGATAGTGTAGTTGCCTCGCCATGGCGACAGACGGGCTGGTGCCCACAGACCTTGCAGATTGGCAGGAACACCCGGAGTGCGTGAGCAACTGATGAGCAGGTATCTGCCAAACTGGAAATAGAGCATCTCGAGATATGGGTTTTGTTCCTGCTTATCTGTATAGTCGAAGAGTTGTTGCTCCGTGTTGCGCTGAGTGTCGTATCGGGCTCCTTTCAGCATGAAACGGGTGCGGTCGAAGAACAGTTTGTAGTCGTTTACATGACGTTGGCGCAGTTCGGGATAAGTGTAGTTGACCAGATGCCAGGCATCATCAGCCACCTTTTCTATATATGGAGCTCCTTCGGTCACGGGATGCTTGTCGAAACCATTATAGCTGGTTTCGTTTACGAAGTATATGATGGCCTCGCTTACGCCCTGTAGGTGCAGGGTAGAGTCGGTAGGTGTGATACTTCCATCTGTGTTTCGTATGCTCAGAATGGAGCAGAAATGCGTGCTGTTCTCTGGTTCTCCCATGGCATGACCAGTAAGCGTGAGCTGGTTGCCCGAAGCTTTTACCTGATGAGGAATAAGCGAAGTGAGCGAGATGTCGCAGTTGATGGCTTGCTTCTGTGATGCGGTGAGCCTGATGGCTATCATCTTATCAGGATGTGATGCGAAGTATTCCCTGGTGTAGCTAACCCCTTCACGGCTATAGCGCAGTGTGGCTATGGCGCTGTCGAGACTGAGCTGACGGTAGTACTGGATGGCTTGTCCTGGGTTCTGGTCCTTGATATTGATGATGGCAAGAGGCTGATAATACTCCGAATTGTGCCCTTGCACATGCAGTTGGAGTGAGTCGGCAGCCTTGTAATCTTCTCTGAAGAGTGCTTCCCTTATCTTAGGAATCCACTTGTAGGCTTCGCCTCCTTCCTGCCTGTCAACAGGTTTTCCCGTCCACAGGGTGATGTCGTTGAGGTAAATAGAATCGTTGTTGGCGCCTCCATATATGAGGGCTCCCAACTTGCCGTTGCCTATAGGCAAGGACTCTTCGAAGACTGTTGCAGGCTTGGTGTACCATAAGTTGAATGGCAACTTGTCCTGTGCAAGTCCTGGTAAACTGTTGGCTAAGAGTAGCGCTGAGAAAACAAACTGTCTCATGGTTTTTGGGTTTAAGTACTAAAAGGGCGGACATTCTTGATAAGAAGTCCGCCCTGGTATAAATGGTTTAATTAAGCGTCGATATTAGCGTAGGTTGCGTTCTGCTCGATAAACTCACGGCGTGGCTCTACATCGTCTCCCATCAGCATAGAGAAGATCTCATCAGCATGAGCTGCATTCTCGATGGTGACTTGTTTGAGGAGTCGTGTCTTTGGGTCCATGGTGGTTTCCCATAGCTGCTCGGGGTTCATCTCACCCAAACCTTTGTATCGCTGAGTGTGGATGTTCTTGTCTTCCACGCCTTCGCCATACTTGTCGATAAAGGCCTGGCGCTGCTGTTCTGTATAGCAGTATTCGCTCACCTTGTTCTTGAAAGAACATTTGTAGAGCGGTGGTGTGGCGATATAGAGGTGTCCTTCTTCGATAACCTTTGGCATGAAGCGATAGAACAATGTCATAATCAGGGTGTCGATGTGTGAACCATCGACGTCGGCATCCGTCATGATGATAATCTTGTCGTATCTCAACTTGTCTGTGTTGGCCTCCTTACTGTCTTCTCCGTCTACTCCGAAGCGGACTCCGATGCTCTGGATGATGTTCATTACTGACTCTGCCTCGAACACCTTATGCCATTGCACCTTCTCTACGTTAAGAATCTTACCGCGCAAAGGAAGAATAGCCTGATGGAAGCGGTCGCGTCCCTGCTTGGCAGAGCCACCAGCCGAGTCACCCTCGACAAGGAAAATCTCGCTCTCCTTAGGATCCTTGATAGAGCAGTCGGCCAACTTGCCTGGCAGACCTCCACCTGTCATAAAGTTCTTGCGCTGTACACTCTCGCGTGCCTTGCGTGCTGCGATACGTGCTGTAGCTGCCAAGACTACTTTCTCGCAAATCTTCTTTGCCTCGTCAGGATGTTCCTCTAAATAGTCGGTCAAAGCTTCATTGACAGCCTGCTGTACGGCACCCTGCACCTCGCTGTTTCCAAGTTTGGTCTTGGTCTGACCCTCAAACTGTGGCTCAGCGACCTTGATAGAGATGACGGCTGTAAGACCCTCGCGGAAATCTTCAGGTGCAATCTCGACCTTGGCTTTCTCTATCTGCTTGGCTATGGTTGGCTCAGCTTCTGCGTACGCCTTTAGTGTGCGGGTGAGCGCCATGCGGAAACCAGTGAGGTGGGTTCCACCCTCGATGGTGTTGATGTTGTTTACATACGAGTGAATATTCTCGCTGTAATCAGTATTATACATGATGGCAATCTCGATAGGAATGCCCTGCTTTTCTGTCTTCAGATAGATGACATCGTCGAAGAGATGAGTGCGGTGACGGTCTACATAGCGAACGAATTCCTTCAAACCGTCCTTAGCATGGAACACCATCTGTTTTGTCTTTCCCTCTTCGTCGGGACGAAGGTCGGTCAGCGTTATCTTGATGCCGGCATTAAGGAAAGCCAGCTCACGCATGCGGCTTGCAATAATATCCCATTTGTAAACTGTCGTTGTGAAAATGGTTGGGTCTGGCCAGAACTGCTGACGTGTACCGCGCTTGTCGGTCTCGCCAATCACCTTTACAGGATAGAGAGGCTTTCCCTTTTCGTATTCCTGCTGGTAAATCTTGCCTCCACGGAACACCTGAGACATCATGTGTGTTGACAGAGCATTAACGCAACTAACACCCACACCGTGCAGACCTCCGGAAACCTTGTAGGAACCCTTGTCGAACTTACCTCCGGCATGGAGCACTGTCATTACTACTTCGAGAGCAGACTTGTGTAATTTTTCATGCTCGTCTACAGGAATACCACGTCCGTTGTCTTCTACTGTGATAGAGTTGTCTTCGTTGATAGTTACCTCTATGTCTGTACAGTAACCTGCCATGGCCTCGTCGATAGAGTTGTCTACAGTCTCATTTACCAAGTGATGCAGACCTTTCTCGGAGATGTCACCGATGTACATCGCAGGACGTTTGCGAACAGCCTCAAGTCCTTCGAGAACTTGGATATTGCTCGCTGAATAATTATTTGCGTTGTTTTGATTTTCTGCCATTTCTTTGTTTAGTATAATTTCCGTGCAAAGATAACAAAAAAAAGCGAGAAAAGGGATAGAATGTTGCTAAAAAACCACAAAAAGCGATGCTTATTTTTTTATTTCTCCCATTTGTGTTCAAAAGGGTCGTTTATGCTCCTTTTGTGGGTGAGTTCCTGGATGTTCGGTAAACAAATTAAGGCTGCAATCCTTTCGGAATGCAGCCTTATGTATGTTTATCTCCTAATTTGAGATTAGCCCAACTTAGCAATGTGCTGAGCAAGACCAGACTTCAAGTTAGCAGCCTTGTTGCTGTGGATGATGTTGATCTTAGCCAACTTGTCTAAAAGCTTCTGAACAGTAGGATACAGCTTTGTAGCCTCTTCCTTATCTGTCATGTTGCGCAACTTGCGTACAGCGTTACGCATGGTCTTTGCATAATACTTATTGTGCAGAGACTTCTTTTTGTCCTGACGGATTCTCTTGATTGATGATTTATGATTTGCCATCTCTTTTTTATTATTATATATTCTACTTGTAGTCCCTAGCAGAGTCGAACTGCTCTTTAGAGAATGAAAATCTCTCGTCCTAACCGATAGACGAAGGGACCATTTGTTGTTTGCGGGTGCAAAGTTACTACATTTTTTTTGTTCTCGCAAATTTTTTATGTGGAATTTTTCTTCAAATGCATATTTTTTCGTATTTTTGCCATAGTTTTGGTAAAAAAGGCGAGTAAATGGTTATAAAAACGAAAGCTGTTGTGCTACATGTGGTTAAATTCGGTGATAATCAACTTATTGTTGATTTTCTTACCGAGGCATTGGGGCGTTTGTCTTTTATGGTTCGTCTGCCCAAATCGGCGAAGGCTAAGGTGAAGCGTCAGTATTTTCAACCTCTTTCTGTTTTGTCCATAGAGTTTGATTATCGTCCTAAGGCCAGTCTGCAAAGGCTCAAGGATGTCTTCATTGCTGTTCCTTTTGTTGATATTCCGGTTTCGCCCTACAAGATGTCTATGGCGATGTTCCTTTCTGAGTTCTTGTATTATACTACTCGCAACGAGCAGGAGAACGTTCCCCTGTTCGGTTTTCTGGAGAGTAGTCTGCAGTGGTTGGACTTGGCGCGTGAAGGGTTTGCCAACTTCCATATTGTTTTCATGATTCGTCTTACCTTGTTCTTGGGAATTGTGCCCAATGTGGAAGATGCATCACAAGGTGGTTGTTTCGACCTGAGTGAGGGAAAGTTTGTTGCTTCCGCAACTGTGCATTCGATGTTTTTGTCGAAAGACGATTCTCTGCGGATGCGCGATTTGATGAGGCTTCGCTATCAAACAATGCACCTCTACACAATGTCCCGCCAGGAGCGTAACAGATGTGTAGAGGTGATTATAAGGTACTATCGTTTGCATATGCCCGATTTCCCCGAATTGAAAACTCTTCCTATATTGAAGGAATTGTTTGTTTAAGCAAAACTGATGACACCCTTTACAGGTTCATCGCCCTCTTCTTTCTTACTGGTTTCTTGCTGACCGGAGGCGATGTGGCGAATGTCTTCAAGCATCTGACGAGTACGCTTGTAGGTTGGAGTATCTTCCACTTGCATGATGACATCCTCGTTGTCCAGGTCTTCAGGACGGAAAAGGAAGATATGTGGGTGACGTTTGTACTGAGGTGTATTGCCGTCAGAACCATAGTAATGTTTTCTGCGGTCTTCTCGCTCAGCTCTTTTTTCTTCCTGCTCGGCGATTCTGCGTGTCTCTTCCTCTGTGTGTTTTCTGAGATGTACGTTCATGCCGTCTACATCCTCTATGCCGAATCCTGTTGCAAGGACAGTCACCTTTACCTTGTTACCTAACTCAGGGTCGATAGCCAATCCCCATTTCAGTTCGAAGTCGTCTCCAAAGTTGCCCATGAAGTCGTTGACGTCATTCATCTCGTCCATGGTGAGACCAGTGTTGTCTTTTCTCTCACTTGAGAAGGCAATGCTGAGAAGAATCTTCTTGGAGTTGAACACATCGTTGTCGTTGAGCAATGGAGAGTTGAGCGCATCCTCGATGGCTTTCTTTACTCTGCCTTCTCCCTCGCCATATCCTGTACTCATGATAGCCACGCCACCATCTTTCAATACGGTCTTCACATCATTGAAGTCGAGGTTGATGAGTCCGTGTACGGTAATGATTTCGGCGATACTCTTGGCTGCAATGCTCAGTGTGTCGTCTGCTTTGCCGAAAGCATCGAGCACAGCCAGTTCTGGATAAATCTGACGCAGGCGCTCATTGTTGATAACGAGCAGAGCATCGACGTGCTTTGACATTTCCTCAACACCATCCAGAGCTTGGTCTATCTTCTTGGTTCCCTCGAAACGGAAGGGGATTGTAACGATACCTACGGTAAGAATGCCTAACTCCTTGCTTACTCTTGCTATGACCGGAGCCGCACCAGTACCGGTGCCGCCACCCATACCAGCTGTGATGAAGGTCATCTTGGTGCCATCGTTCAGCATGTTCTTGATGTCGTCCAATGTTTCTTCGGCAGCCTCGCGTGCTTTCTCTGGTTTGTTGCCGGCACCAAGTCCTTCCTTACCTAATTGGAGATGTACGGGCACAGGAGAGTCGTTGAGAGCCTGATTGTCGGTGTTGCAGAGTACGAAGCTCACATCATGGATGCCCTCTTTGTACATGTGATTGACGGCATTACCGCCACCACCGCCTACACCAATTACCTTGATGATGCTGTTCTCTTTCTCTGGTTCTCCAAAATCCAGAATATGTGGAGTGTTATCTTGCATGATGAATATCTATATTAAATTTGTTGTTTTGTATATATATAAAGAGGTGTAACTATTCTTCTTCAGAAATGCTGTCTTCGACGAATTTCTTCAAGAATCGGAAGCCTCTGTGGAAGATGCTCTTCTCTTTCTTCTCTTTCTTGATTCGCTCAGCCTCCTCTTCGGCAGCTTTTCTTGCAGCCTCTTCCTCTTCTTCTATTTTCTTACGTGCCTCCTCTTCTGCTTTCTGCTTCTCGGCAGCAGTGAGAACTACGCCAGTTCCAACTGTATCGTTAGGATTTCGTGGAGTCTTATGCACATCATTGGCAGTGGTGTGACCATCCTGATTGAACAGGTCGGTGTTGATTTCGTCGCCAGCACAGTTCATATTGCCCTTTGCCAACAATCCCAGAACGGTATTCATAGTTCCGTCGTGATTGGTGTATCTTGGGTCTTTCGAGTTGACAGTCTGATTGATGAACTTGGCAATTCTAATTTTGTCGATGTGTGTGTGCATCTTGAAAGCCTTGCCAATCTCCGGCATGTTGCTGCCACCTCCAGTAAGGATGATGCCACCCAACAGTTTGTCGGCATATTCGGCAGGAACCTGGAACCATACATTTTCCACGATTTCCTCAACACGTGCTTCCACAATCTCGATGAACTTCTTGCTTTCCACCACGCGGTCTTTGTCTATCGGGTAGTTGAGTGTCGGGTCGATATTGCTGTTCTCTGTATAAGCCTTGCCATATTTAATCTTCATCTTCTCGGCATCCTGCTCTTCGATTTGCAGGCTGGTGATGTCTTTTGTGATATTGTTACCACCGAGTGGAATGACAGAAAGATGACGCAAGATGCCCTTGCTGTAGACTGATACCGTAGTGGTGTCGGCACCCAAGTCGACAAGCATACAGCCAGCTCTCTTCTCAGAGTCGGTCAGTATATGGTCGGCCAATGCCAGAGGTGCAAGATACATCTCGGCAATGGAGATGTGGGCATTCTCGAAACAAGTATTGATGTTGTTGTAGAAAGTCTTGCGCCACAGGATATTCAGGAAGATGCCCTCGAGGTGAGAACACTGTATGCCAACAGGATCCAGCTGGTGCTGGCTGTCTATCTTGTATTCTTGGGTGATGGCATCAAGGATTTCCTGGTCAGGATAGGTCATGTTGCGGTTGATGTCCATCAGTTCGTTGATCATCTCCTGTGTGATGATGGTGTGTTCTGGCAGGTCTTTCACGATTACGTTCTTGATGCTGCGGATAGAACGGCCGCCCACACCGACATAAACCTGTCGGATATCTTGCTTCAGTATTGCCTTCAACTTTTTGATGATATTGGTCAGGCAAAGACATGTCTGGTTGATATTGTATATCACACCTTTCCTGATGCAAGAAGACGAGTCTTCCTCCACTGTGGCAAGAACCGTAATGCTGCCATCCAGGTTCTTCTGTCCTGCTATACCTGTCATCTTTGATGAACCAAGTTCAATTGCTACGATAAATTCCTTTGGCATAGTTGTATCTATTTATCTATTTTTTATTTGCTGTGTTGTTTATTGCTGCCTCTTTTTACAGATAATCTGGTTGTCGAACTCGATGTTGATGTACGAGTATTTGTTCCATCCTGCCTGTGAGAGTCCATATTTGTAGAATTTCTCCAATCTGTCCATTTTCTTATTGACAAAATTGTTGATCTCCTCTTCTCTTTTCCTCTTCGAGCTGCATTCAGGCAGGCGTCCTATATATACAATGTGGTTGCCTACTCTGGGTACCAGTTCTATGCTCCTGTCGGGCAGTACGTTGATCTGCTCTATCTGGTTTCTCCACAATTCGTTGACCATAAGTGATTTGCTTAACAGCGAGATGTAGTTCTGTGCAAACCATTTATTGATCTGTCCTGTGGCTACAATGAGGTCGCTTGTATATTTTGTGTTGGGCATCACCTGATAGTGGTCGTCTATGTAATAGTCCTCGTTGTTGGCGCTCTTTATCCGCACGATAGGCATTCGCTGGGTAAGATGGATGTCGACAAGGCCGTTTTGTGTCTTGTAGCATTCTGCTGTCTTGACAAACGGACTGGTTTTCAGTGTCTCCTCTATTTTTCGGGCACTGATGTCGGTCATCTTCTTCTTCAGAGGGTACAGTTGCTTTGCTTCTAACCTTTTCTTTATTTCTTTAGCGTTCAGAAAACCATTTGTCATCTCGTCTTGTATGTTGATGTTCACCTTTGTGCAGACTTTCTTGCTTTCATCAGGTTTGTTGAACTTGGTGATAGCGAAAGTCAGATAAACGCCGAGCACGAGGTCGAGCAAGATGATGATGGTCTTCTTCCAATTGATGCGCATTATATTTTTTCCTTTAGAATTTTTTCTATTTCAGGGACGTAGTTGTCCAAGTCGCCAGCTCCGAGTATGACGAGCACGTCGAAGTTTCTGCTTCTTACGAGGTCGAGTACATCTTCCTTATGAATCATGCTCTTCTCTACGCCTGGTTTCAGGTTGTCGTAGATGAGTTTGGAGGTGACTCCTGGTATGGGTTGCTCTCTTGCAGGATAGATGTCGCAGAGGATTACTTCATCGAGCATGCTCAGACTGTCGGCAAAGTCCTTGTAGAAGTCTCTTGTTCGGGTGTACAGATGAGGCTGGAAGATAGCTGTTATCTTACGGTTCTTATACAACTCGCTCAGGCTCTTTGCACTCTGGTAAATCTCCTTGGGGTGATGAGCATAGTCGGAAAGCAGTACCAGCTTGTCTGTCTTTATCTTGAAGTCGAAGCGGCGAACCACACCCTCGTAAGTCTTCATGCCCTGTCGCAACTCTTCTGCTGTGCAGCCATTGAGCTGTGCCATGGCCATAGCTGCCACACCATTCTCTATATTGATAGGTACGGGTTGCCCTAAGATAACACCGGGTACGTTCTCAATAGGAGAGACAAAATCGAATGTGATTTCACCGTTGTCGATCTTTATGTTCTCAGCATGGAAGTCTCCTTCGTCGAGGCTGTACTCATATACGCGAACGCCTTCTTGTACATGCTGTTTCATCTCCAGGTTCTTGTGGATGATGAGGGCACCGCCTGGCTGGATGAGTTCTGTGTAATGACGGAAACTCTCCAAGTAGGCTTCCTTTGTACCATAGATGTCAAGATGGTCGGGGTCGGTAGCTGTAATGACGCTCATCCAGGGACGAAGCCAATGGAAACTGCGGTCGAACTCATCAGCCTCAATGACTACATAGTCGCTCTTGTCGGACAGGATGTAGTTGGTTCCATAGTTCTTTGAAATGCCTCCGAGGAATGCGTTGCAGTCGATATGGCTCTCGTGCATGATGTGCGCGCACATGGTGGAAGTGGATGTCTTGCCATGAGTACCGGCCACGCATAGTCCTTTGTGTGTACGGGTGAGTGTGCCCAACACCTGGGCACGTTTCTCTATGGTGAATCCATTCTGCTGGAAATATATCAGTTCCTGATGGGTGGCAGGAATGGCTGGTGTGTAGATGACCAGTGTGTTCTTGGCATCCTTGCATGCTGAAGGAATCAGTTCTACATTCTCCTCATAGTGGATGAGCATTCCTTCCTTCTCCAGTTCGTGGGTCAACTCAGATGGAGTCTTGTCGTAACCGGCTACGGTAAGACCCTTTTTTAAGAAATATCTGGCGATGGCACTCATTCCGATGCCGCCTGCTCCTACGAAATATACAGCTTTTATATCTTTGATTTCCATTATTTTGTTGCTAATTTTATGACTTCGTCGGCGATGACGTCGGCAGAGTTCTTCAGTCCTAATTTCTTGATATTCTCGCTCATAGAAGCGAGTTTTTGAGCATCTTCTACTATTTCTACAGCCTTTTTGATGAGTACTGTCGGTGCATCAGCATCCTTCACGTAGATGGCAGCATCCTTGTTGACCAGTGCCATGGCGTTTTTGGTCTGATGGTCTTCAGCCACATTCGGACTTGGTACCAAGATGACAGGCTTGCCGATAAGGCAGAACTCACTGATACTGCTGGCTCCTGCACGGCTTATGACAAGGTCGGCTGCCTGATAGGCTGCTCCCATGTCGCTGATGAAATCTGTAACCTTCAGCATTGGCAGGTCTTTGCCTTTGAGCTGGTTGACGATGCTCTCGTGGTAGTACTTACCTGTTTGCCAGATAAACTGTACGCCACTGTTTTCTATGATGTCCAGGTTCTGCAAGACACTTTCGTTGATGGTTCTTGCACCTAAGCTTCCGCCTACGAGCAGAATTGTCTTCTTCTCAGGATCCAGACCGAACTGCTTGCGTGCTTCCTCTTTTGTGAGGGTAGTGCTCAGCACATTCTGTCTTACAGGATTACCTGTCATGATAATCTTGTCGGCAGGAAAGAAACGCTCCATTCCCTCATACGCCACACATATCTTCTGGGCTTTCTTGGCCAGAAGTTTGTTGGTTACTCCGGCATAAGAGTTCTGCTCTTGAATGAGGCAGGGAATACCTTTGCTGGCACACACGTTGAGAGTTGGACCACTTGCATAGCCTCCTACTCCTACTGCTGCCATTGGCTTGAAGTCCTTGATGATCTTCTTGGCCATTCTTTGGCTTTTCCAGATTCTGAAAAGTACAGCGAAGTTCTTGAGCAAGTGTTTGCGGTCGAATCCGCAAATGGGCAAGCCTTTGATCTCGTATCCTGCTGCAGGGACACGTTGCATTTCCATTCTGCCTTTCGCCCCGACAAACAATATTTTTGCATCAGGACGCTTGGCTTTAATTGCGTTGGCAATAGATACGGCAGGGAAGATATGTCCACCAGTTCCACCGCCGCTAATGATAATTCTTAGCTCGTTATTCATATTTTTTCAGTTTCTATCGCAAAGGTAAATAAAAAAATCCATTTTATGGCATTTTTTATTTAAAATGTTGTTCTTTTTTATGCTGTAGCCAATTTTGGGTCAGTCTGCCTGTCATCTGTTCCTTCTTTCTTCTTGGCTGTTCTGCTGATGCTTAGGATAATGCCTACATACATACAGTTGATGATGGATGATGTTCCGCCTCGGCTGATGAGGGGAAGTGGCTGTCCGGTAACAGGAGCGAGTCCTACGGCTACTGCCATGTTGAAAAGGGCCTGTGTGACGAGGAGAATGGCAAGTCCCATGGCAAGAAATGCCGGGAAATTATTCTCACACCGGTTGGCTATTCTTCCTGTTCTGAAGAGCAGGATAATATACAGGAAGGCGACAAAGAGTCCTCCCGGCACCCCCATCTCCTCTATGATGATGGCATAGATGAAGTCGGAGAAGGCCTGCGACAGGAAGTCGCGTTCTACAGAGTTGCCTGGCCCTTTACCCATGACGTTGGATGAGGCAATGGCTATATTGGCATGAGCCACCTGAGCATCCTTGTCAAGGTCAACATCCTCTGGCAACACGGGCTTTGTGTCGAGGAAGTGGTCGATACGGGCTTTCCATGTGTCCATACGGTGGAACATCTTCTGTACGGTGTTCTTCTTCTCTGGTTGCTCTGTTGCTACCTGTTCGGTAAAGGTGTCGTTGGTCTTTGCCTGTTTTTCTTCGTCATGCCCCAGCAGCATGACCATCGAGATGGCGAAGACGATGATGAGCAGGACAATACCAGCAAGCTTGCCAAGCAGTTTCCCTGGCACTCTTCCTATGATCATCATGCAGAAAATGGTTAAACACAGGAGCATGGCTGTAGACATATTCTCGAGCATGATGGGGAAAATCATAATGGCACTGATTGTCATGATGTATTTGAATGCCCGCTTGTCAGCTCCGTTCTCGTTCTGCATGGCACTTAGAATCTGTGCTACGGCAAGTACGAGTGTCCCCTTGGCTATCTCGGAAGGCTGAAACTGGATGCCTACAAGACTGATCCATCTGGATGCGCCATTTGTAGACTGTCCTGCCAACAGTACCCATAGAAGCAAGAGCATAGAGATAAAAATCATGAAAGGAGTCACGATTTTAAAATACTTGCATTTGACCTTCAGCATGCAAATCATGACGAAGACGCCGCCAGCCAGGATAGCCATGTGCTTGATGACCGGCCACATGAAGTTTCCGCTCTTGTACGACAGCGTACTTGAGGCTGAGTAAACCTCAATGATGCTGATCATACAGAGGAAGAAAAACACCATCCAGATGACTTTGTCTCCCTTGAATATGTTACCTATTTTGTTGCTCATTTCTCTTTTTTAGTCTTCCTCTTTGTCTTTTGTCTTTTTGTTTTACAGTTGTCGGGCAAGTGTCTTGAACTGTTCGCCTCTGTCTTCCATGTTTTTGAACAGGTCGAAGCTGGCACAACATGGACTCAGCAGAACTGTATCGCCTTCTTTTGCCATTTTGTGGCAAGCTGCGATACAGTCTTTCATGCTGTGAGTGTCACAAACGGGAATGCCAAGACTGTCGAAGTTGTCATGCAGCTTCTTGTTGTCGGCTCCCAAATATACCAGTCCAACACACTTTTGCTTTATCAGTTCTGTGATGTGGCTGTAGTCGTTGCCCTTGTCCTTGCCTCCCAAGATCAGGATGGTAGGTGTCTTCATGCTTTCGAGCGCATACCAGCAGGCGTCTACGTTGGTAGCCTTTGAGTCGTTGATGTATTGTACGCCGTTCACCTTGCATACTTTCTCCAGGCGGTGTTCCACGCCAGGAAAGTCGCCCAGGCTCTTGCGGATCGTAGCCTCGTCAATTCCAGCAATATGACAGGCAAGTCCTGCTGCCAGGCTGTTGTAGATATTGTGTTTGCCTGTAAGGCTCAGCTCTGCTTCCGGCATGGCGAAAGGAGTAGGGTAGTCGAGTTTGTAGAGTCCGTCCTCTATGTATCCTACACATCCTTCCTCCTTGTTCTCGGCAAACGGACAGATTCTTGACTTCAGATTGTATTTCTCAATCTCTTTCTTCACGATGGGATCGTCGTTCCAATAGATGAAACAGTCTTCTTCTGTCTGATTTTGTGTGATACGCATCTTGGCGTCCACATAGTTTTGCATGCAGAAGTCGTAACGGTCCAGATGGTCGGGTGTGATGTTGAGAAGGATGGCTATGTTGGCGCGGAACTTGTACATATTGTCAAGCTGGAAACTGCTCAGCTCGATGATGTAGTACTCGTGTGGCTCCTCTGCAACCTGCAGGGCAAGGCTGTTTCCGATGTTTCCTGCCAGACCTGCATCCATGCCTGCCGCCTTGAAGATGTGGTATATGAGTGATGTGGTTGTGGTCTTGCCATTGCTGCCAGTGATGCACACCATCTTGGCATCAGTATATCTTGCTGCAAACTCTATCTCGCTGATGATAGGAGTGCCCTGTGCCATCAGGTTCTGAATCATGGGAGCCTCTTTAGGAATACCCGGACTCTTGATGATTTCGTTGGCATTCAGTATTTTCTCTTCTGTATGGTGGCCTTCTTCCCATTCTATCTGGTGGTCATCAAGCAGTTTCTTGTATTTGTCCTTAATCTTTGACATGTCGGATACAAATACATCAAAACCTTCTTTTTTGGCAAGTACGGCAGCACCTGCTCCGCTCTCGCCAGCACCTAAAATTACAATTCTACTCATATTTTTTATCTTATCTTCAATGTTATAATCGTTAAGGCTGCAAGGATGATGGTGATAATCCAGAAACGGATTGTTATCTTGGATTCGTGGATGGCACCATGTGGCTTCTTGATGAGATACTTACACTCAGGGTCGAGTTGGCTGTCCTGTGTTCTGAAGTTGTCGTGGATAGGCGTTCTCTTGAAGATGCGCTGCTTGATACCTTTACGCTTGCCTAATTTATAGTAGTACACCTGTACGATGACGCTGAGGCTTTCTACGAAGAAGATGCCACAGAGAATAGGCAGCATGAGCTCTTTGTGGATGATGATGGCACCCACGGCAATGATGCCTCCAATGGTCAGCGAGCCTGTGTCGCCCATGAATACCTGTGCTGGATAGGCATTGTACCACAGAAAGCCGATCAATGCTCCTATGAAGGCGCAGAAGAATACTACGAGCTCCTCGGAGCCAGGTATGTACATGATGTTGAGATAGGCTGCATATTGGATGTGGGAAGACACATAGGCCAGTATGCCCAATGCTACACCTATGATGGCTGAGTTGCCTGCACACATTCCGTCCATACCATCATTCAGGTTGGCTCCGTTGGATACAGCAGTCACGACAAAGATAGTCATCAGGACAAAGAGAATCCATCCTGCAGCCGTCTTGTATTTGCCGCAGAATCCCATGATGCGTGAGTAGTCAAGGTTGTGTCCCTTGATAAATGGTATGGTGGTCTTCAGCGACTTGGTAGACTCTGCCCTGTGCTTGACGACCATCTCCTGTCCCTGACGCTCGATGGCTAAGTTCTCGTTCATCTTGACATCAGGTGAGGCCCACAGCACCAAGCCAACTATAAGTCCGATGCCGAGCTGTCCCACGATCTTGTATTTTCCTTTCAGTCCTTCCTTGTCACGCTTGAAGATCTTGATGAAGTCGTCCATTCCTCCAAGGAATCCAAGCCATACGGTGGTGATGAGCATCAGTATCAGGTAGATGTTGCGCAAACGTCCCAACAGCAGTACCGGTATGAGTATTGCCATGATGATGATGACGCCACCCATGGATGGAACTCCTATCTTCTTGACACCAAATGGGTCGATGCTGGCATCGCGCTGGGTCTCGGTTATCTGCTTGCTCTTGAGGTACTTGATGAACTTCTCGCCAAACCAAGCAGAGATAACCAACGAAAGAATGAGAGCCAGAAGGGCACGGAAAGAGATGTAACCCCACATGTGGGAGCCAGAAATGCCCCATTGCTCTAAAAATCTAAAGAGATAGTATAACATTTTCTTCTTTTTTTATTTCTTGTCAATACCGAAGATGCCGCGAATCACTTCCTTGTCGTCGAAGTGGTGTTTCACGCCCTTGATTTCCTGATAGTCCTCGTGGCCCTTGCCTGCCACCAGAATCACATCGCCCTTCTTTGCCATCATGCATGCTGTGCGGATGGCCTCTTTGCGGTCTACGATGCTGATGACTTTCTTCATCTGCTGCTCGTTCAGACCAGCCAACATGTCGTTGATGATGTCCTGTGGCTCCTCGAAACGGGGATTGTCGCTGGTGATAATCACCTTGTCGCTTTGCTTGACGGCTTCTTGTGCCATGAGTGGTCGCTTACCCTTGTCGCGGTTTCCGCCTGCACCACATACGGTGATGACTTCTCCCTTTCCGTTGAGCACCTCATGTATGGCATTGAGCACATTCTCGAGAGCATCGGGAGTATGAGCATAGTCAACGATGGCTGTGTAGCCTTCTGGTGACTGGATGGGCTCGAGACGTCCGTTCACGCTGTGCAGTGTGCTCAGTACTACAAGTACGTCTTCTGGCTTTTTGCCCAGCATGATGGCTGCGCCATATACTGCCAGCAGATTGCTTACGTTGAATTTACCGATAAACTGCACGCCTACTTCTCTGCCGTCCACATCCAAGTACATACCTCCGAAGTGGCATTCCAGGATTCTTGCCTTGAAATCAGCCATGCTTCGTGTAGAGTAGGTCTTGATGGTGGCCTTTGTGTTCTGTACCATGATCATGCCGTTCTTGTCGTCGGCATTGGTAATGGCAAAGGCCGATTTTGGCAGACCGTCGAAGAAGGCCTTCTTGGCATTGCGATAGTTCTCGAAAGTCTTGTGATAGTCGAGATGGTCGCGTGTGAGGTTGGTGAAGATGCCGCCTGTGAATGTCAGGCCGCCGATACGCTTTTGTGCTATGGCGTGCGAAGAGCATTCCATAAAGGCATACTCGCATCCTGCTTCCACCATCTTGCTCAGCAGGAGGTTGAGCTCGATTGGGTCGGGAGTGGTGTGGTCGGCAGGAATAGCTTCGTCCTCGATATAGTTGCAGACGGTAGACAGCAAGCCGCACTTATGTCCGAACTTTCGGAACATATTATATAATAAGGTGGCGATGGTGGTCTTTCCGTTTGTGCCTGTCACACCCACCAGCTTCAGTTTCTTGGAAGGGTCGCCATAGAACAGGGTAGCAACCTTGCCCACTGCGTCCTCTGTAGATTCTACTTTCACGTAAGTGACGCCTTCCACCTTTTCTTCTGGCATGTCTTCGCACAGAATGGATTTGGCGCCAAGCTCGATGGCTTTGGGTATAAACTTGTGACCATCTACTTGCGTTCCCTTCATGGCAACGAACAAATGGCTATCTTTGATTTTTCGAGAGTCAATGTTCACTCCTGTAACCTCGGTCTCCACATCGCCTGCTATTTCCACAGGCTGAATGTTCTTGAGTAAATCTTGTAGTTTCATATTCTGTTTCTTTGATGTTGCTATACATTATTATATATTATAGGTCGAGTGTGAGTGCGCAGACTTGTCCTTTCTGGATTCTTGTTCCTGGTACAAGACTTTGTTTCACTACTTTTCCACGACCGTAAATTCTGGTCTTTATGCCTCTGCTCTCCATCATGAAGATGGCGTCTCTTGCTCCCATGCCCGATACATCGGGTACGGCATTCTTGCTGTATTGCTTCTCCTTGATGAGCAGTACTTTCTTCCTTCCTTCCTTCTCGGCCTTTCCCCATATAGGATTGCCTGTCGCATAACTGCCCGACCAGTTGGTGGCGGTGGTTATTCCGAGATGCTTCAGCACATAGTCGGCAGCCAGTACGTTGCCTGACTTTACATCTGGCAAGAAGACTGAGGCTGAGTCGCGGGCATCTTTTACATCGAGTTTCAGACTCTGTGCCATGATGCCTTCTGAAATTTCATGAAAGACCTTTCCACTCATCGTGCCGCCAGAAGCAGGGAGTCCTGATTTCTGAATGCAGACGATGCAACTGTATTGAGGAGCGTCGGCAGGGAAGTAGCCTGCGAAACTGACGAGGTAGTTAGTGCCTCCGTTCTTGTATCCTCCCGCACCTTTAGATATCTGGGCTGTACCTGTCTTGCCTGCCACCTTAAAGTTGGGCGAGCCTGCCTTACGTCCCAATCCTACGCTTACCACTTGCTCCAAGATGGTCTGCAGTTCTTTGATGCTTTTCTCCTTGGCTATCTGTGGTCGCATGACTTCAACAGGGAATTCTTTGATGGTTTCTCCGTTCTTCACCACTTTGGTGACGAAGCGCGGACGAACCATCTTTCCGTTGTTGGCTACCGCGTTGTAGAATGTCAGCGTGCTGATGGGCGGAACCTGTGTCTCGTATCCTATACTCATCCATGGCAGGGCCGTCTTGCTCCAGTTGACGTATTGTCCACGGCTGTTTTTGCGAGGCATACGGATGATGGCTGGTGTAGAGCCCACCAATGGTATTCTCAGATTGTCTCTCAGTCCGAGACGGTCTATTCCCTGCACAAACTTCTCTGGATGTTTGTGGTAATGGTCGTCTATGATTCGGCTAACTCCGATATTGGAGCTGTACCACAGGGTCTTCGCAAAGGTAAGCATTCCGTAGCCTCCCTTTCTCCAGTTATGGTCTTTCATGTCTCGACCATACATGTTCCACACGCCGTTTCCTGTCTCCACTTGGCACAGGGTGTCAACCACTCCGTCGTCCAAGGCTACAAGCAGCGAGGCTGGCTTGAATACAGAGCCAGGCTCCAGCAAGTCGCTGACGGCATGGTTTCTTACTTCCCGATATTCGCCGTCATCACACTTCTCCAGGTTGACGATGGCTTTCACATCTCCCGTATGCACTTCCATGACGATGGCTACGCCCACATTTCCGTTGATTTCCTTCAGCTCCTGCTCTAATGAGCGTTCTGCCAGGTCTTGCATGCTCACGTTGATGGTGGTCACGATGTCGGCTCCGTCTATAGGTGGCGTGTCGGTAATGTTCAGGTATTTGTTGAGCACTTTCTTGCGCTGTACGATTCCGTTGGTTCCTCTCAGGATGGAGTCGTATGAGAGTTCCAGTCCGAAGCGGGCAGTATCCTTGGCACCAAACAAGGCTCCGATGGTTCTGCCTGCCAGTCCTCCGAATCCACGTGTTCGGGCGTTGTATTCTTCCCAATGGAAACCGCTGCTGTTCTTTCCCAGGTTGAATACCGGCAGGGCTTTCACCTCGGTGAACGTGTTGTAGTTGATGCGGCGTGAATATAAAGACCAGTGTCGGCTTTGTTTCTTTCTTCCCTCGTCTATGTGTCGCTTGAACTCGGTGAATGTCAGTTCGGGGAAAATCTTACTCAGTCCCATACAGATGGAATCTTCCTTGACGTCCCACAGCGAGTCGTTTCCAGCTTCCTTGAGTGCCTTGAAGTCCATGAAGAGCTTATACTCAGGCAGCGAGCTGGCCATCAGCTGTCCGTCGCAACTAAGGATGTTACCTCGGGTAGGCTTCACGGTTACAGAATCCCTTTTCTGTCGCTGTGCCACCTTCATCCAGTAGTCGCGCTTGGCCGTTGCTATGTATATGGATTTTCCTACGATGCAGAGTGCAAAGACCGTCATGACGATGGCTATGGCGCTGTATCGTGGCATCACTCTCTTATTGTCAAATTTACTCATTCTCCGGTACGTTTATGATGTATGGTGGCTGGGTGGCAATGTGCAGGACGCTGTCTTTGTTGTTCTGCAGCATTTTCAGCACGTTGCTCTCTCGGCTTCTTTCTGTTATCTGGCTGCTGCTCGACAGGGCTTTGTATTTGGCGTTCTGCAGTTCCTCCTGCAGTTGGTCTATCTCTATCATGTCCTGTTGTATGCTGTATCTGTTGGATATGTATATGATGATAAAGAACACCACTAACACGATGAGCCATATCTGCCGGCGTATCACTTGTGCCGTCAGAATGTCGCCGCCCAAAATCTTTCTCAGGGTGAAGCTCGACGATAGGGGCGCCTCGTCTTCTATGGCTTGTTTGGCGATGGCTTCCTTGAGCGACTCCTCGTGTTCCTCTCCCTCAGCCGGCTCCTTTGAGTCATCTGAGTCTTGCGAGTCTTGGGGCTTTTGTGAGGCTTTCGTCTCTTTTGCCTCTTTTGCCTTCTTGCCCGGCTCTTGAGGAGCGGGTGTCTCGGCAGTCTTGCTGTCGGCCTTCGCTTCCTGGTCTTCCTTTATTTCTTTTTCTTTCATCTCTTTTCTGCAATTCTAAGTTTGGCGCTTCGGCTTCTTGGGTTTCTCTCTTGCTCTTCCTGATCGGGTATGATGACCTTGTTGTTGATGAGTCTGAAGGGAGATTCTATTCTTCCGTAGAAGTCCTGCACCACTTTTCCCTCTGGGTTTCCCGTCTTCATCACGTTTTTCACGATTCGGTCTTCCAGCGAGTGGTAAGTGATGACCGACAGTCTTCCGCCTGGTTTCAGGATTTCTGTCGCAGCCTTGAGCATTTCCTTCAGGGCGTCCATCTCGTGGTTTACCTCTATTCTCAGGGCCTGGAACAGTTTTGCCATGTCTTTTTTCTCTCGCTCGCGCTTGAAGAAAGGCTCCACTACGTGTATGAAGTCGGTCGTTGTCTCTATCTTTTGGCTGTTTCTTGCCTTGACGATAGCTGCAGCAATGCGCCGGGCGTTACGCAGTTCGCCGTACAGGTAGAAGATGTCTGCCAGCGCCTCCTCCTCGTATTCGTTTACGATATCGGCAGCAGTCTTGCCCGCTCTTTTGTTCATTCTCATGTCGAGCGGAGAGTCGAAGCGGAAGGAGAAGCCTCTGCTCTCATCATCGAAATGATGGCTCGATACCCCCAGGTCGGCAAGTAGTCCGTCAATACCTTCCTCGCCATAGTAGCGCATCCAGTTCTTCAGGTATCTGAAGTTGGAGCATACGAAGGTGAAGTGCTCATTGGGTATGACGTTCTGTTCGGCGTCGGCATCTTGGTCGAAACTGTACAGGTGTCCGTTGCCGTCTATACGTGAGAGTATCTCCTTAGAGTGGCCTCCTCCTCCGAAAGTAACGTCCACATACACACCTCCTGGGTGTATGGACAGACCGTCTACGCTTTCTTTGAGAAGCACAGGCACGTGGTATGTATTGTTGTCGATTGATCGCATGTGTACCTATTTAAATAAGAATTCGGGTCCAAAGGTACACAAAATTCCTCATATCTGTTTACTTTTTCTTGCAAAATTTATAAAACTTAATAAAATGAGGTCGCTTTTTGTCTTGCGTCAAGAAATTGGCGGCTTCGTTTCCCGCATGTCGAAAGAGTGCTTAATGCATAAAAAGAGAGTCAAAAGGTATATAAATCGACTGTTTTTTCATCAAAAACATTATATTTTATCATTTTTTCATCAAAAATGGCACGTATTTAAAAAAGTTGAGTTATTTTTGCACGTACTTTAGATGTTTTTACAGCAAACATGAGCGAATCTATAGAGAAAACGATTGACATAAGCAGGATTTTGAAGAGCAAGATGGGAACAAAGGCAAAGTTTGTGCCCTCTTTTCTTGTGTCCTGGCTCAAGAAGACCGTTCACGAGGATGAAGTGAACCGCTTCTTGTGGGAAAGTCGTCATCTTCAGGGTACCGAGTGGCTTACTGAGTGCGTGAAGTATCTCAAGATGAACATACAATTGGAGGGAGTGGAGAATCTGCCCGACAAGAACGATGGCAAGCTTTATACCTTCGTGTCCAATCATCCGTTGGGTGGACAGGACGGTGTGGCGCTTGGCTCCATCATTGGCACCCATTATGACGGAAAGTTCCGTTATCTTGTGAACGACCTGCTTCTTAATCTGCCAGGTCTCAAGCCCGTCAGTATAGGAATCAACAAGACGGGACGCCAGAGCCGTGACTTCCCCCGTATGGTGGAGGCTGGCTTCCAGAGCGACAATCACATGCTGATGTTCCCTGCAGGTCTCAACAGCCGTAAGCAGGCGGATGGCAGTATTCGCGACTTGCCCTGGAAAAAGACATTTATCTCCAAGAGTGTGGAGTATCAGCGCGATGTGGTGCCTATCCATTTCAGTGGACAGAACTCGGAGCGCTTCTATCGCATCGCCCGATTCAGCGACAAGTATTTGCCTTTCAACTTAGCCATGCTTTTTTTGGTCGACGAGATGTACCGGAACGTAGGAAAGGACTTCCGTATCGCCTTTGGCAAGCCCATACCCTGGCAGACCTTTGATAAGAGCAAGACTCCCACAGAATGGGCGCAATATGTAAAAGACAAAGTTTACGAATTATAGAAAGTTACATCATAGATTATGGAAGAAGATATAATCCAGCCAATAGACAGGGACTTGTTGAAGAGTGAGCTCACTCCCGACAAGCAGCTTCGTATGACAAACAAGAGTCATAACGAAATCTATATCGTGACAGCCAACGATTCTCCCAATGTGTTGAAGGAGATAGGCCGTCTTCGTGAAATCGCATTCCGTACAGCAGGAGGCGGTTCGGGAAAGTCGATGGATTTGGACGAGTTCGACTTTGGAGACAACTGTTACAAGCAGCTCATCGTATGGAATCCTGAGGCCGACGAGATTATTGGCGGTTATCGTTATCTCTTGGGTAAAGACTGGCAGCTCGATGCCAAAGGACAACCTATACTGGCTACGAGTCATATGTTCCATTTCTCAGACAAGTTCCTTAAGGAGTACATGCCTTATACCGTGGAGTTGGGACGTTCCTTTGTCTCATTGGAATATCAGAACGTGCGCATGAACAGCAAGAGCATCTTTGCGCTCGACAACCTGTGGGACGGTTTGGGAGCTCTTACCGTGCTCTATCCCGAGCTGAAGTATTTCTTTGGCAAGATGACGATGTATCCGTCTTACATTCGCCGTGGTCGCGACATGATTCTCTATTTCCTCAAGAAGCATTTCGATGATAAGGAGAATCTTGTTATCCCGATGAAACCATTGAAAATTGAGACTCCAGAGAGTGAACTGAAGGCGCTCTTTACCGAGGATGACTTCCGTGCAGACTATCGCATTCTCAATCGCGAGGTACGTGAGTTGGGCTACAACATTCCTCCGTTGGTGAATGCCTATATGAATCTCAGTCCTACGATGAAGCTTTTCGGCACAGCCATCAATTATGGTTTTGGTGATGTGGAGGAAACTGGTATTCTGATTGCTGTCGACGAGATCTTGGAAGAAAAGCGTGTGCGCCATATCAACAGTTTTATTGCCGAACATCCCGAGGCGTTGAAGATAACAAGTGGTGCCAACAATATTATTTATAAGGAAAAGGAAGGCGAATAAACCTTATTTGTTTTATAAATGACACTCAACTTTCGAGGAGTATGAAAGTTGGAGGAGTTAAACAAGATACTAATGAAGCGTTTCGTTCTGTCGAAGCGCTTTTTTAGTATCCTCGTTTATGAATGTCTACGATTTTTACCTTTCTTGTAAAAATCAAGATATTTGCGATGTAAAAATAAGATACTCTTGATGTCAACTAAGATACTTGCGATGGGCAATGCAAGTACTTGTTTTTTTTCTATTTGTTCTGCTTGAAAACTTTTGTATATATATTCAGTGGAGTGCTTTAGTTAACTGCGAAAAAATAATTTCCCAGTTGGGAAAAAATATTTTTCCAGTTGGGCAGATTCTTTTCTCCAGTTAGGCGGTGCTTTTTTGACAATTATTGCATGAATATACGGTATAAATATGCGTTCGCGTTTCCCGTTGGACTTGGTAGAGCGCAAGGTAGTCTCTTCGAATCAATGCGTCTAAAAATGAAAAGTGTGTGTCATAAGCTTCTTAGGATATAGATAAGGCACGGATTACACGGATTACACGGATTTATAGTGCTAATATAAGTAAAGCGATTATCATCTCTCTTAAAAAAATCCGTGTAATCCGTGTAATCCGTGCCTAAAAACTGTAAAGGACTGATTTATGACACACCCTCTTTCTTAAAACCTAAACGATAGGCAGGCTGATACCGTTTATCTTCTGATAGATGTCGAGGGCGTAAATGTCGGTCATTCCGCTGATGTAGTCGATGACAGCCATGATTCGCTCCTCTATATTCTCGTTGTTGATGTCGTACTGGCTGCTTACCCTTCGCAACAGTTGTTGAGAGTCGAAACGCTCGGGCGTGATGGCTGCATTGACAAACACTTCCATAAGTGTAGCCATGATCTTGTAACCCGAGAGTTCGATGTCGAGTACAGGCTTGCTGTGGTAAATCTTGGCAAACGAAGTCTTCTCGCATTCTTTGTAGGCATTTCGCTGTTGCTCGGCGATATGGTCGATGAGGCTTCCCTCGAATGTTCCGGCCAAAATCTCCTCCTCATGCTCTATGAAGGCTGCCACACATTCATTTTCCAGTCGGCCGATGGCGCTGGCCCTCATGTAGACTACCTTCTCGTTTTCGTCGGTCACGCCCTCTTCCTTGATGCGTTCCTTAATCTTATTTTGGGTTTCCTTGTCGAAAAATCCCAACAGCAGTCGCTCCGTCTCTTCGTAAGACAGAATCTTGAGCTTGTGGGAGTCTTCGATGTCCATGATTTCGTAGCAGATGTCGTCGGCTGCCTCTACCATATATACCAACGGATGACGGGCGTATCTTAGAGGCTCACCAGGTTTTGACTTGCGAAAAATGCCCAATTCATCGGCCACTTTCTGGTATGAGGCCTTTTCCAAGGTGAAGAAACCGAACTTGCCATGACTGCCCGCCAACTGGCTGGCGAATGGATATTTTACGATAGAAGCCAGCATGGAGTAGGTCATGACGAAGCCGCCTTTGCGTCTTCCCTTGAACTGGTGGGTCAGTATGCGGAAGGCATTGGCGTTGCCTTCGAAGTGAGTGATATCTTGCCAGAACTCCGGTGAAACCAGCTCTTTTACAGTTTTTCCTGCTCCCTCGCTGAAGAAAGTCTGTATGGCTTTCTCTCCAGAATGGCCGAAAGGAGGATTGCCCAAGTCGTGTGCCAGGCAGGCTGCGCTCACGATAGTTCCTATTTCCTCGAAGAGAGTGTCCTTCAGTTCTGGGCGCTTTTCTATGACACGCTTCGAGATGTCGTTGCCCAACGACATTCCCACACTCGATACTTCCAGACTGTGGGTCAGTCGGTTGTGTACAAAGATGGAACCAGGTAACGGGAAAACCTGAGTCTTGTTTTGCAGTCGTCTGAAAGCCGACGAGAAGATGAGCCTGTCGTAGTCGCGTTTGAACTCCGACCGGTCGTCGTGGCGCTCGGCATGCTTATGCTCCTGTCCGAAGCGCTTGTTAGATATGAGTTTAATCCATTCCATATCGCAAAAATACAGCAATCCTGACACAATACAAAATAAAAAAGCATTTATTTTTTATAAAATCTATCATTTTCGTCATGAAAATGCCTAAATGTGCCCGAAAAACATTATTTTTGCATCTTAAAAGAATGAACATGATGAAAGTACAAATTATCAACCGCGGGCATCAGCCGTTGCCAGCTTATGCCACACCTCAGAGTGCAGGTATGGACCTGCGTGCCAATATCGACGAATCTATCGTGCTTCACCCTATGGAGCGCCGTCTTGTTCCTACAGGTCTTTTCATGGCTTTGCCAGCAGGCTTCGAGGCGCAGATACGTCCTCGCAGTGGGTTGGCTTTGAAACATGGCATTACTGTTCTCAATACCCCAGGCACTATTGATGCCGATTATCGTGGCGAGATCATGGTGCTGCTCATCAACTTCTCGCAGACCGACTTTGTCATCAACGATGGTGAGCGTATTGCCCAAATGGTGATTGCCAAGCACGAAAATGCCGAATTCATCGAAGTGGAGACACTCGATGAAACCGAACGTGGTGCTGGCGGTTATGGTCATACAGGTGTAAAATAAATATAGATACATACAATTAATCTGTTGTGAATAGAATCAATATTTTGAGACAAGTATTCTTGGGCTTCATTAGCTTTATGGCATTCCTGACGGCTATGCCCGTGCAGGCTGCCGATGGTTTGACGGGCAATGACCGCAAGCGTTACGACTACTTCTTTCAAGAGGCGGCCCGTCTTCAGGCATTGGGTCGTTACGGCGATGCATTCGAGCTTTTTGAGCATGCCCGCAAGATCAATCCACGTGCTGCTGAGGTGTATTTCTATCAGTCGATGTACTATCAGCAGATGAAGCAAGACTCCTTGGCTCAAGACTGTCTGGCGCGTGCCATCACCTTGGCTCCATCCAATCTTACCTTTCGCGAGCGGATGGCACAGTATTATGTTGCCAACCAGCAGTACGACAAGGCTATCGAAGCTTACGAAGGCATCTTCGCTCAGAATCACGACAATACCGATGCGCTCTATATGCTGTTGCGCCTTTATCAGCAGCAGAAGGAATATCCACAGATGCTGAAAACCCTCAACCGCTTGGAGACAGAGGAAGGCGAGAACGAGAAGTTTACTCTTGAGAAGATGCACATCTACGAGTTGATGAACGATCCGAAGTCGGCCTACAAGGAACTCAAGTCGCTGACCGAGGCGCATCCGCTTGATATGATTTATAAAACCATGTTGGGCAACTGGCTCATGGAACACCAGCGCCAGAAAGAGGCTTACAAGTTGTTTACCCATGTGCTCGAAGAAGAGCCCGACAACTCGTATGCACAGATGTCGCTCTACGACTATTATAATGCCACCGACCAGAAAGAACAGGCTCACGCCATGCTCGACCGCATCCTGTTGGGCAAGAAGACCGACCTGGATACCAAGTTGATGATGATTCGCTCGTTCATACAGGATAATGAGAGCCATGGTGCCGATTCAACCCAAGTCATCGCTCTTTTTGACAGAATGCTGGCTCAGCCCAAGCCCTCGGCGGACATCGCTGAGTTCCGGGCTGCCTATATGAATATTAAGAAGATGCCGATGGATACGGTCAATGCCGCTTACCGCAAGGTGCTCGAGATAGCTCCCGACCGTAGTGAGTCGCGCATCCAACTCATTCAGAATCTCTGGGAAAAGAAAGATTATGATGAGGTCATTCGCCTGTCGAAGGCTGCCCATGACTACAATCCGGAAGAGATGGTGTTCTATTACTTTGGCGGTATGGCGCACTATATGAAGCATGAGGAAGATGCCACGCTCGAAGAGTTCCGTCGTGGAGTGGGACAGATCAACAGCGAGAGCTCTCCCGACTTGGTGTCCGACCTTTATATGATCATGGGCGACATCCTTCATGGCAAGAACCGTCAGGAAGAGGCTTTTGCCGCTTACGATTCCTGTCTGCATTGGAAACCCGAAAATGTTCCGGGACTCAACAATTATGCTTACTACATCAGTCAGACGGGCAAGAATCTGCAGAAGGCAGAGTTGATGAGCTACAAGACCATCAAGGCAGAGCCCAAGAATTCCACCTATCTTGATACTTATGCGTGGATTCTCTTTATGGAGGAACGTTATGCCGAGGCCAAAACCTATATCGACCAGACCTTGGCATATAGTGATTCAACGGCAGACAACAGTACCGTTATTGAGCATGCAGGCGACATTTATGCCATGAACGGACTTACCGACCAGGCTGTGGCCTACTGGCAGCAGGCACAGAAAGGCAGCCAGGACCCAGATGCTCTCAAAGTGAAAATCGAGTGCAGGAAATATATGACAGAAAGCGAAATCATTAAATACAAGCGAAAATGGAAAAAAACAAAATAATGAAACTGGCAGCATTCTGTCTGCCCTTGATGTTGCTGGCGTCGTGTGGCACCAAGAAACAGATTATCTCCGATAGTGTGAACAACAAGAACTTGCCACATCAGGAGGTGAAAAGCGTGGAGACCGAACGCATGCAGAAACTGGCTTTTGTACAGAAGGTGTCCGACAATCAGGTGTACGCCAAGAACATTACGGGCAGCATGAACTTCACCATCCGCATGGGAGAGAAGAAAATTTCGGTAGATGGTGCACTTCGAATGCGTAAGGACGATGTGATACGTCTGCAGTTGTATGCTCCCATCCTGGGCTTCGAGATAGGCCGTCTGGAGTTTACCCCCGATTATGTGCTCATCATCGACCGTTATCACAAACAGTATATCAAGGCAGACTATAATCAGGTAGACTTCCTGCAGAAGCAGGGCATCAACTTCTATTCGTTGCAGGCGCTGTTCTGGAATCAGCTTCTCTTGCCTGGAGCCAAGCAGGTGAAGGAGTCTGATCTGAAGAAGTTTGATGCTGATTTGGCTGTCGAGGGCAACGAAGTGCCAGTCACCTTGAAGAATGGCAACATGACGTATGCCTGGACTTCCCAGCGTGCCACAGGTCGTATAGACAAAGCCGACGTGGAGTATGTCAGTTCACAGCATGGCACATCGGGTGTGCATATTCGTTATGACAACTTCCGCGCCGTAGGTGTCAAGATGTTTCCTGCCTTGTTAGACATGACTCTTGTCACTAATGCCACCCGCCAGAAGAAGGAGGTCAATCTCGTTATCAAGATGAACGAGGTGAAGACCGACAGCAACTGGGAGTCGCGTTCCGAAGTTTCAAGCAAGTACAAGCAAGTATCGGCAGAAGATGTGCTGAATAAAATAATGAGTCTGTAAATGAAACGTATATTATTGATTATTCTGGCCTTGTCGTTTGTCTTGACTCCTTATGCGCAGAAGACTGCACAAAGAAAGAAGACTGCCACAACGGCAAGAACGGTAAGAACCCAGAAGAAAACCCCAAAAAAGAAACCTGCGGCAAGGCGTCAGTTCAAGGCTCCTACACGGGCAGAGAAGAAAGCCGCCTATAGCAATGCTTCCATACGAGGATTGCAGGGACAGCGTGCCAACATACAAAAGAAAATCAAGGAGCAGGAGAGAGCCCTCCGCCGCAATCAGGCCGACGTGAAGAAGCGTCTGCAAGACCTCATGGTGCTTAATGGCGAGATCGACCAGCGACAGAAGAACATCGAGGGAATACAGCAGGACATTCATCACATCAATGGCAATATCGGTCTGCTCAATGCCCAACTCAAAACCCTTGAGCAGCAGTTGCAGGACCGAAAGAACAAGTACATCCGCTCTATGCGCTATATGACCCGTCATCACTCCGTGCAAGACAAGCTCATGTTTATCTTCAGCGCCAAGAACCTCACGCAGATGTATCGCCGCCTGTCGTTCATACGTCAGTATTCTGCCTATCAGAAGGCACAGGGCGAGGCGGTAAAGGCCAAGCAGAAGCAGGTGACCGAGAAGCACACGCAACTGCAGGTGGTGAAGGGACATAAGAACAACCTTTTATATAAAGGTCAGCAGGAGAAGACTGCGCTCGAAGGCAAGCAGACCGAACAACAGCAAGTGGTGCAGGGATTGCAGAAGCAACAGAAAACCATTCAGGCTGTTATTGCTGATCAGCGCAAGAAGGATGCTGCCATCAATGCGCAGATAGACCGTCTGATAGCCATCGAGGTGGAGAAAGCCCGTGCCCGTGCGGCAGCTGAGGCTAAGCGTAAGGCTGAAGCGCAGGCAGCAGCACAGCGAAGACGTGCGGAACTGGCTCGCCGAAAGGCACAGGCCGAGGCTGAGGCGCGTGAGAATGCCCGTCGTATAGAGGAGGCACGGCGCAAGGAACGTGAGGCCGAACAGGCTCGTCAGCGTGCTGCAGAAGAGAACCGTAAAGCTCAGGAGTTGGCTCGTAAGGCCCAGGAGGAAGCTCGTCTGCAAGCAGAGAACAGTGCTAAGGCCAAAGCTCAGGAAAAGGCACGTGCCCGTGCAGAGAAGGCTGCCCGCGAGGCTGCTGAACAAGCCAGCCGACAGGCCAGGGCAGAACAGGCTGCTCGTGAGGCTGAGGCCGATAGACGGGCTGCAGAGTTGAAGGCAAAAACAGATGAGGCACGTAACCGCAAAGAGTTGGCAAGCGCCCGCCGGGAAGCCAGTGATGCAGCTACTCTCAGTACGGTAGACCGTATGTTGAGTGGAGGTTTTGAGGCCAACCGTGGCCGTCTTCCTATGCCTATCACAGGAACTTACAAGATAGTGAGTCATTTCGGACAATACAACGTACAGGGCCTTTCCGGCGTTACCCTCGACAATAAGGGTATCAACCTTTTGGGAAAACCCGGTTGTGTGGCTCGTAGCATCTACGATGGCGAGGTAAGTGCCGTCTTTGGTTATGGAGGCATGTGGAATGTCCTTGTTCGCCATGGTGCCTATATCTCTGTATACTGTAACCTCAAGTCGGTGAGTGTTCACAAGGGCCAGAAGGTAAGTACCCGCCAGGCTTTAGGTGCTGTGGGTGCCGACAATATCCTGCAGTTCCAGTTGCGAAAGGAAACAGCCAAGCTCAATCCTGAGGCATGGCTTGCCCGTTAATGTAAATTTCTCTAACTTCCGTACATGTGAAAGTTAGATTAAAATATTCTTTGAAGGAGAGGTAGAACTCACTTGCCCAAGTGAGCACTACCTCTCCTTTTTGTATTGCATTAATAATATGGTGGATTTCCTGGAAATCGTGCAAACGATTGCTCACCAAATAATGACTTTTCTACAGAAAAACTAAGTGGTCTATCAAAAGTTATTCCTACTTTTGCCAATGTTTGAACTAATAACTTATCAACTTAACATATTATTTTATGCAAAAATTTTCTACGATGCTTTGTACTTTGGCAATGCTTTTCGGCATGATGATGGCTCCGGGAAACGTTCTCGCTGCTGTTACTGCTGATGACTATACGCCAACAGTTACAGAAAATGAGATCTCCGTGTTCTTGGAGACAAGTTATGACAATGCCAAGATTTGGGCTTGGAATGACAAGGTGGCAAAGTTTACCACTGCAGCTTGGCCTGGAGATGCCATGACTTTGGTGGGAACTAAAGGCGGTAAGAATGTCTTTAAATGGACTTACACAAAAGGAACAGAAATCCCTACTGGTGTGATTTTCACTCATGATGGTGAGCAGAAGCTGAATGGCGGTGATCAGGAGTATGTTAACCACGGCTACTATGTAGAAGGTAAATATGAAAAGACGATAACCCCTGGCCCGGAAGGCAAGGTTATGGTCTTCTTCGATAATTCCACAGCCAACCTCGCAGATGTATATTGCTATATCTACGATGGTACAAAGGCAGCTCAGGAATGGCCAGGACTGAAGATGAGTCCTGACAACGAGACTGAGTACAATGGCAAGAAGGGCTATTATACAGTAGAAGTCCCTGCTGCTTTTGTCACAGGCTATTTCGTAATCAACAACGGACAGAATGGCTCTGTTCTCACTGGCGAGACGGTTTATGTAAACGGTCAGGCTTCGTCTATCGAGAACACCGTTCTTCAGAATGTGCAGAAGGCAGAGAATAACGCTTGGTACACCTTGACAGGTATGCGTGTCAGCAAGCCTGCTCAGCCAGGTCTCTATATTCACAATGGTAAGAAAGTAATCATCAGAAAATAATAGCAGATTATGAAAAAGACAATCAATTATGGTCTCCTGATGTTGGTGATGCTGTTCAGCATGGCATCCAACATCTTTGCAGACAACAAATATGGTCTTAAAGACAATATTCAGGATGGTGTCATCCTTCATTGCTTCGACTGGACGTTGGCAGATATCCAGGCGGAAATCCCTAATATCGCCAAGGCAGGTTTTACTGCCGTTCAGACTTCTCCTGTTCATGAGAGAGCAGGTAAAGGCTCCGTCTGGTATGATGTTTATCGTCCATACGATTTTAAGATAGGAAATGGTCTTGGCTCTGAAGCTGACCTGAAGGCTCTCTGTGCTGAGGCTCATAAGTATGGTGTTAAGGTGATTGTGGATGTTGTTGCCAACCATACCGACCATCCTAACGTGGCAGAACGCTTGAAGGACGAGAGTCTTTATCATGAACGATTTGGTGTGGGTAACTGGCACGACCGTCATCAGGTGACATTTGGCATGATTGGTATGTGGGACCTCGATACCAACAATCCTACTGTGCAAGCCATCATCAAACAATACATCCAGGATTTGAAGGCCTGTGGTGTGGATGGTGTACGTTGGGATGCTATCAAGCACATTGGTTTGCCTTCTGAGGGTGACTCTTTTATGCAGAATGTGGTGGATCAGGAGATGTACAACTATGGTGAGATCCTTGACAGTACTGGTGGTGATGATAATGTCCTTTTCCCTGAGTATCAGACCTACATGAGCATTACTGATAATGGTTATGGTAATGGATTTGCCAATTCCTTTGCCGGTGGTTCTATCAACGGGTCTGAAGGTAATTTCAATCAGAGAAATGCAAAGACAGAAAAGTTGGTTTATTGGGGTGAAAGCCATGATACTTATGCCAACGATGGTGGTGAGTCAAAGAATAAAAGCCAGAATGTTATCGACCGTGCTTATGCAGTTGTAGCAGGAAACAATGGAGCTACCGCTCTTTATTTCTCTCGTCCTTTCCAGAAGGATAAGGGAGCTATCAAATTTGGTGATAAGGGAAGTGTTCACTTCAAAGATGCTGAAGTAGCTCAGGTAAACTACATGCACAACGTTTGTGCCGGCGAGCCAAACTATTATGTAAAAGGTAATGGCGTTTGTGCTCAGGTTCGTAAGAGTGGCGCTATTATCGTATTGGGAAGTGGTTCTGACCGTGACGTGACTGTAGCCAATGGTGCTGGCGATGGCAAGTGGCTCAAGTCTGGTACTTATAAGGATATGGTAGGCGGTGGCGTTTTCACCGTCAATGCTTCTACTATCTCTGGTCATGTTGGCAAATCGGGTATTGCTGTCATCTATAATGCTGGTTCTATTGTGCTGCCTCCTGAGGTTGTTTTCGATCCTGCTGACGGTACAGCCTTCTCTGATGAGACGCTCACCGTGACAGCTACTCCCTTGAATGCTACTTCTGCCTGGATTCAGGTGAATGGCGGTGAGAAGCAGAACTTTACTGCTGCCAAGCAGTTTACTGTAGGCGCTGATGTTGCCTATGGTGAGAATGTCACTATCACTTGGAGTGCAATCGACAAGGAAGGCAAGACAGAAACAGGTTCGGTAACTTACAAGAAAGTGAAGGCTTATGTTCCAGAACTCGATAAGGCGGATGAAATCTCCTGCTTCTTGGAGACAACTAATGCGGCAGCAGCCGTATATGTATGGAATGGCAAGGTTAAGTATGCTGGTGAATGGAATGATGCTATCAATAAAAAGTTGCCTCTTGTTGGTAAGAATGCTGAGGGTAAGAATGTCTTCAAATGGACTTATGATGGCACCGAGACAAGTGTTCCTACTCAAATCATTTTCTTGGATGGTAATGGAAATAAGTTAACTGCTGACGTGGACTTTGTCAACCACGGCTACTATGTTGACGGAACATACAGCACTACTGTGACCAAGGTACATGAAGATGAGATCGTTGATCCTAAGTATGTTTATTATGACAACGCTTCCAACTGGGAGAATGTGTATTGCTACTTCTATAATGGTACTACCTCTTCTACAGCATGGCCTGGAGTCAAGATGACTTACGATGCTTCTGCTTCTCACAATGGTAAGACAGGCTGGTATAAGGCTACAATTCCTTCAGCATACCTGAATGCTAAGTTCTTCATCAATGATGGTACTCCAGGTACTGCTATCAAGGGTGCTAATGCCACTACCACTCAGGTAGTGAATTAAGGCCAGCCTTATATGTAAAGCAAGGAGTTTAGTATAAAGCTCGTGGTTATATATATAATAAGGTATAATAGATAGAATAGAACAGAGCTCTTAGATGGCAGCGCCATCTAAGAGCTCTTTGTATTTGGCGATAGCATCAGCTATTTCGCTTATCTTGATAAACTCGTCTGCGGAATGCGAGCGCGAAGACTCTCCAGGACCCAACTTAAAGGAAGGGAACGACATCAGCGCCTGGTCGCTGAGGGTAGGACTGCCGAAAGGCTTCATCCCCATGGCTACACATTTCTTAATAAGCGGATGCTCGGGGTCGATGCGTGAAGACTTCAGACGGAAACTGTGAGCTTTTACTTCGCTCTTCAAGTGCTGGCAGATAAAATGATACAACTCCTCATTGTCGTAGAACTCATTGGTACGAATATCCACCAGCATGGTGCAGGTGTCGGGAATCACATTGTGCTGGGTTCCTGCATTCACCACGGTAAGTGTCATCTTTGTAGGACCTAAGAAAGGACTCACCTTCTCAAACTTGTAATCACGAATCCATCGCATGTCATCCAATGCCTCGTAGATGGCATTCACGCCTTCGTTTCGTGCTGCATGCCCGCTCTTGCCGTGCGCAATCACGTCTAATACCATCAGTCCCTTCTCTGCCACGGCAGGCTGCATGCCCGTAGGCTCACCCACAATAGCCAGATCGATTTTTGGCAATAGAGGCAGGGCTCGGCTGATGCCGTCTTTGCCAGATACTTCCTCTTCGGCCGATGCTAAATAGATTAGGTTGTAGTTCTGTTCCTTCTCTGTCAGCATTCGGAATATCTGCAGTAGCGAGCACAGACCGCCTCCGCAGTCGTTGCTGCCCAAACCATAAAGCGTGTCGCCCTCTATAGTTGAAGCAAAGGGATCGCGCTTCCATGAGTCTACAGGCTTCACGGTGTCTATATGAGCGTTGAGCAGCAAGGTGGGCTTTTGCTCGTCGAAGTGTGGGTCAATCACCCAAACATTGTTGGCTTCACGATGTGGCGTGAAACCATAGCCACGAAGGGCCTGCTCTATGATGTCGGCGGCATCCTTCTCGTTGCGACTTGTCGAAGGGGTAGCAATCAACTGGCTGAGCAACCCTACGGCGTCTTTTACATATTCCTCTTGTGTCATCATATCAGTCTCTCTTAGTCTTGTTTGTGATGCAAAGTTAAGCTAAAACGGGATAAGGACAAAATAAAATTCCGATTTATTTTGTTTTCTTAATGTTTTCTATTATCTTTGCATCCAATAATTAAACATTATGCTTATGCAAGTCAAAAGTCATCTTTCGGTACTGATTCACGATTTGGCCAATAAATACGGCGATAAAACTGCACTTACGTTCAAGAAGTTTGGCAGCGACAAGTGGCAGTCAGTGTCTTGGAATCAGTTTTCGCTGAGAGTGAAACAAGTGAGCAATGCTTTGCTGAACATCGGTGCAAAGCCGCATGACAAGATTGCTGTTTTCTCCCAGAATTGCGTGCATTATCTCTATACCGACTTTGGTGCTTATGGCATCAAGGTTTGCTCGATTCCATTCTATGCTACCAGCAGCGAGCAGCAGATACAATATATGATTAACGACGGACAGGTGCGCTTCCTCTTTGTAGGCGAGCAGGACCAGTACGACAAGGCACATCGTGTTTTTGCTCTCTGTCCTTCGTTGGAGCGTATCATCATCTTCGACTCCAGCGTGCGCATCAGTACTCACGACCCGGCTGCCCTTTACTTCAAGGACTTCATCAAGTTGGGCGAGAACCTGCCTCGACAGACCGAGGTGGAGGCTTTGTATCAGTCGGCAAGCATGGATGATATGGCAAATATCCTTTATACCAGTGGAACTACCGGCGACAGCAAGGGAGTCATGCTGACCTATGGACAGTATGATGCTGCCCTGAGAGCCAACGACGAGGTAGTGCCTGTTTCCGAGAAAGACCGTGTCATCAATTTCCTTCCATTTACCCATATCTTTGAGCGTGGATGGGCTTACCTCTGTTTGAGCGAGGGAGCACAGTTGTTTATCAACACTTATCCGCACGAGATTCAGGAGAGTATGCGCCAGGTACATCCTACCTGTATGAGCAGCGTGCCCCGCTTCTGGGAGAAGGTGTATATTGCCGTAAAGGCCAAGATGGATGAAGCTGGTTCTGTGCAGAAGAAACTTTTCTATCATGCCCTTGCCGTTGGACGCAAGCGCAATATAGAGTATATTGCCAATGGCAAGCGTCCTCCTTTGGCACTCGAGTTGGAATACAAGATTATCAACAAGACCATCCTGAGCATGGTGCGCAAGCAGTTGGGCTTGGAACATCCTAATATCTTCCCTACGGCAGGTGCCTATGTGAGTCCGGAAGTCGAGGAGTTTATTCTCTCTGTCGGTATCGGTATGGTCGTAGGCTATGGCTTGACCGAGAGTCTTGCCACGGTATCGTGCGTGCATCTCGACAAGAAGTTTACCATCGGTTCTGTTGGTCGCCCTATCTCCAGCATCCAGATCAAGATAGGCGAGGACAACGAGATATTGCTCAAGGGCCCTACCATTACGAAGGGTTATTATCATCGCGACACCACCAATGCCAAGGTTTTCGACGAGGAAGGCTTCTTCCGTACTGGCGATGCCGGATATATGAAGGACGGCGAGTTGTTCCTCACCGAGCGTATCAAGGACTTGTTCAAGACATCCAATGGTAAGTATATTGCTCCACAGCAGGTGGAGTCGCTGTTGCTTGTTGACAAGTTTATCGACCAGGTGGCTGTCATTGCTGACCAGCGCAAGTTTGTGTCTGCACTCATTGTACCGGAGTTCCGCCTTGTAGAGGACTGGGCACGCGAGCATCATATCGCCTTTAGCAGTCGTGAGGATCTTTGTGCCAACGAGCAGGTGAAGAAGATGTTGCAGGAACGTGTTAATACCTTGCAGCAGCAGTTGGCCTATTACGAGCAGATCAAGCGCATCACCCTCTTGCCCCATCACTTCTCTATGGAGTCGGGTGAGTTGACCAACACGCTGAAGATTCGTCGCCCTATTATCAATAAGAACTATCAGGCAGAGATTGACAAGATGTATGAGGAGTAACATGCAGCATAAGGCTGTTGGCTATAACTTCTAACGACCGAAGGAGTGACAACATCTTTAACTTCTATAACTTCTGAACTTTTCAGAGTACAATAATTTATAATTAATTAATGATAACAGCTGACCAATTGAAGGATGTGATGGAGCGCGCTGACGCCCTGCATCGCTATCTCAATATAGACCAGAAACAGGTGGAGTTCGAGGAAGAACAACTCCGCACACAGGCTCCCGATTTCTGGGAGGACCCAAAGTATGCCCAGGAACAGATGAAGAAAGTGAAGGGTATACAGAAGTGGATAGACGGCTACAAGGCCGTGCGCCAGTATGCAGACGAGCTGCAGTTGGCTTTCGACTTCTACAAAGACGAAATGGTGACCGAGGAAGAGGTGGATGCCGACTACGACAAGGCTATCAAGGCCATTGAGGACTTGGAGCTGAAGAACATGTTGCGCCAGAAGGAAGACCCGATGGACTGTGTACTGAAGATCAATTCTGGTGCCGGTGGTACTGAGAGTCAGGACTGGGCTTCCATGCTGATGCGTATGTATATGCGCTGGGCTGAGGCTCATGGCTACAAAGTGACCATTACCGATATGCAGGAAGGCGATGAGGCTGGCATCAAGAGTGTTACCATGACGATAGAAGGCAACGAGTATGCCTATGGCTATCTGAAGAGCGAGAATGGTGTGCATCGCCTGGTGCGTGTGTCGCCTTTCAATGCTCAGGGCAAGCGTATGACCAGTTTCGCAAGTGTCTTCGTTACGCCTTTGGTCGACGAGACTATTGAGGTATATGTAGACCCAGCCAAGTTGTCTTGGGATACTTTCCGCTCCAGTGGTGCCGGAGGTCAGAATGTCAACAAGGTGGAGTCGGGCGTTCGTCTGCGTTATTGGTATACAGATCCCGACACAGGCGAGGAAGAGGAAATTCTCATCGAGAATACCGAGACGCGCGACCAGCCTAAGAACCGTGCCAAGGCTCTGCTTCTCTTGAAGAGTCAACTCTACGACCGCGCCATGAAGAAGCGCCTTGAAGCGAAGGCGAAGATAGAAGCGGGCAAGAAGAAGATAGAGTGGGGAAGCCAGATCCGCAGTTATGTGTTCGATGACCGTCGCGTCAAGGACCATCGCACCAACTATCAGACTTCCGATGTCGATGGTGTGATGGACGGCAAGATAGACGCATTCATCAAGGCTTACCTGATGGAGTTCCCCTCTGAGAATGAAGAATAAGAGAATGTAGAATAGTAATAACCTAATAATATAGAACGACTATGAGTAGTAACAAAGAATTAAGAAAGTCAAAGCATGCTGCTTATGAGAAGAAGCAGGCTGAAAAGGGTGAGAGAATCATCAAGTGGATATTTTTCGTGCTGATAGCATTGGCCATTTGTTTTGCCATCTATTCGGCTACCATCGTGTAACGGAACATATCCTGATATAACAGAAATAAAAACAATGAGTGGACTGGAAATAGAGAGAAAGTTCCTTGTCAAGAAAGGCGACGCATACAAGAGCGCCGCCTTTTCTGATAGTCATATTCAGCAGGGCTATATTCCTGCGAAGGGAGCTACGGTGAGAGTGCGCACACGCGACGACAAGGCTTACCTTACCATCAAGGGCAAGTCGGTGAATGGCGGTATGACGCGTTATGAGTTCGAGAAAGAGATAACCCTCGATGAGGCACAGCATCTGCTGCAGTTGTGCCAGGGTGGCGTCATCGACAAGCGCCGCTATCTGGTAAAGAGTGGCAATCATGTCTTTGAGGTCGACGAGTTCTATGGCGACAACCAGGGACTGGTCATGGCAGAGGTGGAACTGGGTAGTGAGGATGAGGCCTACGAGAAGCCCGACTTCATAGGTCGTGAGGTGACGGGCGACAAGCGCTTCTACAATTCCCATTTGCTTGTCAATCCCTTCTTCAAGTGGCGTGACAGTCTGCCGGAAGAATAGTTTTTTTCTGATTTGGCAACCTCACTAAATTCGTCTCAAGTTGTCTTTTTGCAGTTAATTTGCATTTTTACTTTCAATTTATACGTTTATGTGCAAAATATTTTATAATTTTGCAGTCGTATTATAGAGAAAGGATAAAAATGACAGAATTAGATAGAGGTAGTTTTGGTAGCAAGATAGGATTGATTCTTGCTACTGCGGGTGGTGCTGTAGGTTTAGGCAATGTATGGCGCTTTCCTTATATGGCAGGCCAGGAAGGTGGTGCTGCCTTCATCTTGGTTTATATAGGGTGTGTGCTTCTTTTGGGCATCCCCTGTATGATTTCCGAGTTTATCATAGGTCGTCATGGCGCTTCGAATACAGCCCGTGCCTATACCAAGCTGTCGAGAGGAAAGGCCTGGAAGTGGGTGGGCTACTTGGAGGTGCTTACCGGTTTCCTTATTACGGGCTATTATGCCGTCGTGTCGGGCTGGTGCCTACAGTACGTGTATGCCAGCATCATGTGCGAGCTGCATGGCGACCCAACCTTTGTGGCAGAGTACTTCAAGGAGTTCTCTGCCGATCCTGTACGTCCTGTCATGTGGACGGTAGTCATCTTTCTGATTTGTCATTTTGTGATTATCCATGGTGTTCGTGGAGGTATCGAGAAGGCGTCAAAGATTATGATGCCCGTCTTGTTCATCCTTCTGCTCATCATCGTGGTGGCTGCCTGCCTGTTGCCCAATGCCGGAAAGGGCGTTGAGTTCTTGCTGAAGCCCGATTTCTCCAAGGTGGACAACGGTGTGTTTCTCGGTGCTTTGGGGCAGTCGTTCTATTCGCTCAGCATCGGTATGGGTTGTATCTGTACCTATGCTTCCTACTTCAGCCGACAGACCAATCTGTTTAAGACAGCCCTGCAGATATCGGTCATCGACTTCATGGTGGCTATCCTTGCCGGACTGGTGATCTTCCCTGCGGCTTTCTCTGTGGGTGTCTCGCCCGATAGCGGTCCTTCACTCATCTTCATCACCCTGCCTAATGTCTTCAATGAGGCTTTTGCGGCAGTTCCTGTCCTGGGCTGGATCATCTCGCTGTTGTTTTATGTTCTTTTGTCCTTGGCGGCTCTTACATCGCTCATGTCACTCCATGAGGTCAACACCTCTTTCTTCTATGAGGAGCTGAAGATAGGCCGTAAGAGTGGCGCTTTGATTGTCACCGTATCTTGTGCGGTGATAGGTGTTTTCTGCTCGCTGTCTTTAGGCGCCACAGATGCGCTCACGTTCGCCGGCAAGTCGTTGTTCGACTGGTTCGACTTTGTCACGGGGCAGGTGTTCCTGCCTGTAGCAGGCTTCCTTACCTGTCTGTTCATAGGCTGGTATGTGCCCAAGAAGCTGGTCAGGGACGAGTTTACCAACTGGGGAACGTTGAAGGGAAATCTCTTCTTTGTCTATCTGTTCTTGGTGCGTTTCGTGTGCCCGGTACTCATCCTTTTGGTGTTCCTCAATCAGTTGGGACTTCTCGAAGGCATCCTGTAAGGGGGTAAATCAATCATATCAACCATATAAAAAAGAGAGAAAATGGAAAACAGCAGAGGCAGCTTTGGCAGCAAGTTGGGCGTGATCCTTGCTACTGCAGGATCGGCAGTGGGCTTGGGCAATATATGGCGCTTTCCCTATATGACAGGACAGAATGGTGGTGCAGCCTTCATTCTTATCTATCTCGTGTGCATCTTTATGTTGGGCATTCCCGGCATGGTGGCTGAGTTTATCATCGGTCGTCATTCTGCTGCCAATGCGGCAAGGTCGTACAGGAATCTTTCCAACGGCAAGCCCTGGGGCGTTATCGGCTACATGGGTGTCTTTACCTCGATGATTATCCTGGGCTTCTATGCGGTGGTGGCAGGTTGGTGTCTGCAGTATCTCTATGCCAGCATCATGGCCGAGGTTCAGGGCGATGCCAACTTCGTGAAGGAGTACTTTGCCTCTTTCTCTTCGGATGCTGTGCGTCCCACTTTGTGGACCATCGCCTTCATCCTGCTGACTCATGTGGTGGTGGTCAAGGGTGTGCGCAATGGTATAGAGCGAGCTTCCAAGATACTGATGCCCCTGCTCTTTGTGCTGTTGGTGGTGCTGGTAGTTGCCTCCTGCTCTTTGCAGGGAGCCTGGAAGGGTGTGGAGTTCTTGCTGAAGCCCGACTTCTCGAAGGTAGATCCGAATGTGATGATTGAGGCTTTGGGACAGGCTTTCTTCTCGCTGAGTCTTGGTACAGCCTGTCTTTGTACCTATGCCTCCTACTTCAGCCGTCAGACCAATCTTCTCAAGACAGCCACGCAGATAGCTTTCATCGATACGCTGATAGCCATCCTGGCAGGACTGATGATCTTCCCTGCGGCTTTCTCGGTGGGCGTGCAGCCCGACAGCGGTCCTTCGCTTATCTTCATCACCCTGCCCAATGTGTTCAATGAGGCTTTTGCCTCCATGCCTGTTGTGGGTTATGTCATCTCGGTGCTTTTCTATGCCCTGCTTGTATTGGCGGCGCTTACCTCCACCATCTCCATGCACGAGATAGGTACGGCTTTCTTCTATGAGGAGATGCATATTTCCCGCCGTGGCGGAGCCTGGATAGAGACGGTGGCTTGTTGTGTGATAGGTATCTTCTGTGCCTTGTCTTGCGGTGCGGTTCCCGAACTCACTTTCTTTGGCAAGTCGTTCCTCAACTGTTGCGACAACTTCACGGCACAATGGCTCATGCCGATGGCTTCTTTCTTTACCTGTATCTTTGTGGGATGGTATATTCCAAAGAAGGTGGTGCATGACGAGTTTACCAATTGGTCAACCCTTCGTGGCAGGTTCTTTGGCGTTTATCTTTTCATGGTACGTTTCGTCTGCCCTCTCTGCATCCTCATTATTTTCCTGCATCAGTTGGGCGTACTTCAACGCTTCGTCTGTCATTTGTAATCTTCGTACCTTACGTGAAACAAGTCCGCATCTTATTCGTACGACACGTAAGGTTCCAGACGTTCTATCTGTGCAGGAGGAAAAGTCTTGAGGAGCGATAGCTGCTGCAGGCTCTTGATGGGCCCATGCAGCCGGCGATAGTCGCAGATGTCGCGTGCCTGGTAGAAGTTGAGATAGGGGTGCCGGCGAAGCTGACTCATCGTGAGCTTGTTGATCTTCAGTTTCGTTATCTTGTCTTTCTCTACTTGTATGAATGACAGCGCCTCCTCAGGGAAACCCTCTATCTCCATCAGTTGGTTGGCATTGACGTATCCACCCAAGCGCTCCCTGTATCTCACGATGGCACGGGAGTATGCGCTGCCGATACCTGGTATCTTCTTCAGTTCGGTGGTGTCGGCAGAGTTCAGGCTGACATGCTCGCCGGCTTTCAACTTCTGTGGATAACTGTAAATCTTCTCTTCGCCTTTCTCGCCTGTGGCTTGACCTTTCTCCGTTTTTCCTTCTTCTCTTGCTTGTCGGCTGTAAGCGTAGTCATTCTGCTTTCCGTAGTAGTCGGCTGCCGGTCGGTAGTCTTCACCTATTATTATATAGGGGCGTAAGGTCTCGTATTGTTTCTTGGTGAGACCATAAAGACGGGCAAAGTCTTCGGGTCGTCTGTAGATACCGCCCTTGGCACGGTAGCGGTAGATGTTTCTCACCTGCCATTCCTGCAACCCCAACCTGAGCAGGTCGGTGCTGTCGGCAGTATTGGGATCGAAGGCGAAGACTTCGTGTATCTCTTCGTCTACCTTATAATATAAAGGGTGTTCCTTGTCTACGCGTTCCGGGTGCTTGGTGAGGGTAGAGTCGGCAGCTCCATAGCTGGAACCGTCGTCCTCGCCTCCGATGAAGATAATAAGTGAGCAAATGATAGCTATTATCATCAATATGACGATAATTGCGTTTCGATCGTTGCGTTGAAGATAGAATATACTTCTCATAAAAGTCGGGATTAGGCGACTCGAACGCCCGACCCCTACGTCCCGAACGTAGTGCGCTACCAACTGCGCTAAATCCCGATAGGTTTATTCTAAAACCTCATGCAAAGATAAGAAAATAGGATGAAAAGCCCAAGTAATATGTCTTTTTTTTGCTTTTTTGAAAGAAAGTTGCTAAAATATTTGCAAGAACCAAAATAAAATATTACCTTTGCACCCGCAAATAAGGCTTCCCGCCTTGTGAAGCATAAATTTCAATGGTGCCATAGCTCAGTTGGTAGAGCAAAGGACTGAAAATCCTTGTGTCCCCGGTTCGATTCCTGGTGGTACCACACAAAAAGCTGACTTTCTTACGAGAGTCAGCTTTTTTGTTTCTCTTCAAGTAAAGTGCTCAATAGATTTCTTACGGCCGTGGCACATGTAGTTACTTTCATACTATGCAAATTGTTTTCTGTTAGTTATGTATTTGTTCTGTCTCTTGTAGAATGAATGTTTTGTGGCTTGTGAAATCTATGTTCTAAACTTTGGAACATAAGTTCTAAACTTTAGAACACAAGTTCGATACTTTAGAACATAAGTTCCAAAGTTTAGAACATAGATTTTTGTAGGCTAAACAAAACATTTATATAGTATAAGAGCAAGATTTCTCCAGTATTAAGCGGAAGTTTCTTTGGGTTGCAAGGCTGATAAACACAAGTATCGCATTTGTCGCTGTCAGTTCTCCGTGTGGGTGCAGAGTAGTTACCCGATGTTTCCAATTTGGTTGATTTTGCTTCTTTTTATGCCATTTTGATAGTCTTTTGCCTTGGTGAATGATAAATTGTCAGAATGCCACTTATGCAAACGTTTGCGTAGCTTTTTTGACGAAAACGTTTCCGTCCTTTATTATTTTGTTTTACTTTTGCAGCAGAAACTCAAAACAACAAATCTACTAAAACGCTAAAAACAATGAAAAAAGTGTACTTCATGTTGTTAGGAGTGCTTTTGTCTACTGCTGCGATGGCAGACAACAAGCAAACCGTAACAATCGACGGCTCGCAGGTTAGCAAGACCGTCAAAGAAATCACCTTCGATGGTGACAATGTAACTCTTAGTTATGCCGATGGTACTGATGAGACTCAGGACATGTCGCTTGTGAAACTTTCTTTTGCTTATATCACTACTGGTATCAGCAACATTGAGACAAGCAACAAGGTTCTCGCAGGCAAGGTGTTCAATCTCAATGGTCAGCTTGTGGGTACTTCTACCCAGAATCTGAACAAGGGCATCTACATCGTGAATGGTAAGAAAGTAATCATCAAGTAAAAAAGGAGGAACGTAAAATGAAGAAAATGGTATTTACTTTGGCACTCCTCTTGATGAGCTTGAGTGCTGCCATGGCACAGACATGGACATTTGGCGCAATGAGTGAGGCTGATAAGGCTTTATGTGCAGCTGATGCTAATTGGGTATTGGGAACCGATCGTTACTGCTATACCTTAGCTTTAGCAAATGAAGCTCTTGTAGCAAATGGCTCAGAATTGGCTTATGCTAAGGGCTTGAAGTTTACTGCTGGTGCTCCAACTGATAAAACCGAAGGAAAAGCAAAGGTTCGCTTGAACTTTGGTTCTTCTCGTTTGGAATTGAACGGTAATGGAGTAGCTTTGACTATTCCAAGTCTGAAGGCTGGTCAGAAAGTAACTGTTAGCTGCGGTACTGGTAAAACTGACGTTGCTCGTGGATTGAATGCAACAAACATTACTCCTGTTTCTGGTTCTTTTAATGCTACTTCTGCAGAGAAAGTAACAAACGTCGGAACGGTAACTGTTGATGGCGATGTTGTATTAACAACAAATGGTGGTGGTATGAACATCTTTAGCATCAAGGTTGAGACTGTAAGTGGCGGATCTACTGTTACTCCAGGTTCTACAGACAAGATTACCAATGCTGTTGCTCGTAACAGCAAGGTAAATCAGATGTATGTTACCACCAATGCTGGTGATGTGAAGTATTACAATACTGCTGACTTGACAAGTGTTAAGTTCGAGGGTGACAAGACCATCATTGCTCCTAAGTCTGGCGCTGAAAATGATGAGTATGATGCTTCTGTTCAGGCCATCAGCTTTGCAAAGAAGGCTGACCAGGGCGAGAGTGGTGATGTAGAAAATCCTACAGGTGTGATTCAGATTACTGAGGCTAAGGGCTGGCAGGAGTCTGCCTACCTGAAGTGGGCACCATTCGAGGGAGCTTCTTCTTACAATGTATATGTAGATGGCAAGAAGATTGATGCACAATTGATTCGTCAGTATGCTTCTTATTATCGTGCCGATGTTCTCGGTTTGGCGGCTGGTACTTATTCTGTAAAGGTTGTTCCTGTAAATGCTGAAGGTACAGAGATTGCTGGTGAAAATACAGCTTCTAATTTGGTAGTAAAGAGCTACAACCGTGAGGGCTTTGCTCATTTCAAGTATGATGGTGTAGGTGCTTATAATAATGATGGTACTTTGAAGGCTGGTGCTAAGGTCTTGTATATTACAGCTAAGACAGCCAAGACTGTTTCTACAACAGTTAATACTGGTAAGCCTGAGACTATTACTGGTCTTCAGTCAATTATTGATGCATATTCAAAAGGTAAGGATAAAACACCAATCGCCTTCCGTTTTATCGGTAAGGTAAGTCTTTCTGATTTGGATCACACTTCAAGTTCTGCAGAAGGTTTGCAGATTAAGGGCGCTGAGATGAATATGACATTCGAGGGCGTCGGTGATGATGCTACCGTATATGGTTTCGGTTTCTTGCTTAGAGAAGCTATTGGTGTTGAATTCCGTAACTTTGCTATCATGCGTTGTCTGGATGATGCTATGTCTCTTGATACCGATAACTCTCATGTGTGGATTCACAATATGGATCTCTTCTATGGCAAGAAGGGTGGCGCTGCTGACCAGGCTAAGGGTGATGGTACTGTAGATATCAAGGGTGACTCTAAGTATATTACTGTAGCATACAACCGTTTCTGGGATAATGGTAAGGCTTCTATGTGTGGTATGAAGAGTGAAACAGGACCTAACTATATCACTTATCACCACAACTGGTTCGACCATTCTGACTCTCGTATGGCTCGTATTCGTACCATGAGTGTTCACTTGTACAACAACTACTATCAGCACAATGATGTTTATGGTGTTGGTGCAACATCGGGCTCAAGTGTGTTCGTGGAGTCTAACTACTTTGATGCAACCAAGCGTCCTATCATGAGTTCTTTGCAGGGTACAGATGCCAAGGGTGATGGTACTTTCTCTGGTGAGAAAGGTGGTTTGATTAAGGCATACGGCAATGTATTTGCTAATAAGCCAGAAAACTTCAGCTATATCCCATACTCAGAAAACAATACAAGCTTCGATGCATACGAGGTTTCTGATCCAAGTAAGCAGGTTCCTTCAAGCGTAAAGACTTTGGTAGGTGGTACTTCTTATGATAACTTCGATACCAACTCAAGCCTCATGTATGCATACGCTGCAGACAAGGCTGAAGATGTTCCTTCTATCGTAGAAGGTTTCTATGGCGCAGGTCGTTTGAATCATGGTGACATTGATTTCGTTATTCCTGATGAGACAGTCGTAACTAATGGTCATCAGCAGCCAT
>CAVACC010000007.1:0-55587 GCA_963587495.1 Clostridia bacterium
GAATAAGAGACTTTCCTGCCTTCCCTCATTATATTATACACACGGGAGCGCGGGCAGCGCGTGTGCGCGAGGATGTATTACCGACAAGTTCCTCTTCTCACCCCCACGGCAGAATATCCAAGACCAGGGACAGATTCCCCCGAAACCGGGATTCATAAACATAAAAAGCCCAGGTATGCGGCTCACTTGCCGGCAATACCTGGGAATATTAAAGAGAGAGAATTGAGATTTCCGGGGATGCAAGTTATTCCTTGCTGCCTCCTCCGCCTTTCACGTCATCGTTCTCGATGCCACGCTCAGCTTTCTTCACGCTCGCCTTGAGCGAACCGAAGCGATAGGTGACAGAGAAGTAGAAGCGGCGACTGCTGGTTTTCGACCAGGAACTCTGACGGAAATTAGTGCTTTCGGTCACGTCGTCCTGGCGCGTGTACTTATTAAACAGACTGCCCGCATAGACGCTCACGTTGAGACGCTTGTTGAGGAATGACTTCTTGACCGTGATGCCATAGTCGGAATAAGAACTGCCCTTGCCCTGAAGGGAAACACTCTTTGTACGGCCGAAATAATCTAAGGAGATGAACCAATCCTTGGGCAACGTCTGCTCTATGCCTGTGAAGGTATAGCCAAACCATCCGTGGTTGCGCATGGTCTGACCATTGGAGTAGTCGCTGTACAATCCATACAGATTGGAGTAGATGCGTGTCTTGCTGAAGATGTTCCAGCTGACATAGGCACTCAGAGCCGATCCCTTCATCTTGCCGATGTTTTCATAGGTGGTATAGATGACCTGCTTGCCTGTAGGATGGCTCAACCCTGCGATGGTTCGGTCGTCGACGAGTGAGGTGACTCCCTCGATGCTGTTGTTGACAAAAGCTGTGGCAGCCTTCACGTTCAGACTCAGTTTGCTGGTGTTGAGGTTGAAACCCAACGTGATCTGATGCTTCTTCTCGCTCACGAGGTCGCTATTACCCTGGCTGAGGGAAGCAGGATTGCTGTCATCGAGATAGGGATTGAGATACCAGATGCCTGGACGGAAGATGCGCATATTGTAGGCAAGGCTGAAATTGACGTAGTCGGACACACGCACACCGAAGCTTGCAGAGGGCACAAGGTCATCGAAGTTCTTGCGGAAGTCTTCGCCACGGCCCAAACGGTACTTCACGTCTTGCAGGGTGTGCTCATAGCGCAGACCGAGACGACCCGACAGCAGCTTCCATTTCACTCCATAGCCCATATAGCCTGCGAAGATGTCATTGGTGTGCTTGTAGTGCGAGCTGTTGGCCTCGTCGTAGGCATAGTCGGCTGCACTCTGTGCCTCACGGATGTAGCGGTCGTCGTTGCTGTGGTTGTCGCGCATGATGTACTTCAGGCCTGCCTCCAAGGTGTGTATCTTGGCAAAGGGCGTGGTATAGTCTATCTGGAAGGTCTGCTCCAACGAATTGCCGTCCTGCTCGTGACGCTGGTCTTTCAGCATGTGCAAATAGTCTTGCCATGCAGCCACGCCGTCTATGTCATGATACACGTATTCGTCTTCGTCATCACTGGGGTTGCTGTTGATCTTGTACGACAGGGTGAGCAGGCGGTCTTTCACCGGGAAGGAGCGCTGATAGTCGATGCCTCCGTCTATGGAGGACCAACTGTTGCGGGAACGGTCGAAGTTGGAATAACGATAAAGTGGGCTTCCGTCGAGGGGCGATGTTGCCACTACCTGTCGCTCATTGGGTGTGTGGCCTCCACCAGCCCATAGGCCAAATGAGGCTGACACGAGGCGCAGACTGTCGATCTCGTAACTGGCCTCGAAACTGCCCGAATGGTAGTTGTACCAGCCATTGCTTGTGGAATAGCTCTCCACATTGGCTGAGGTTTCGTCGATGTTGCCTGTCACCTCTCGACGGTTGCCGCCCCAGTAGCGCTTCGCATCGCTGTGAGTATAGCTGTAGCGCCCGCTGACGGTGAGCTTACCGCTCTGCACGGTACCAAACATGTTGGCTCCTATGCGGCCCTGAGTGTTGTAGTTGGTGCCTACGGTGAGCGAATATCCCTCCATGCCCTTGCCTGTGGTGATGATGTTGATGATGCCTCCCACTCCCTCGGCATCATACTTAGGTCCGGGATTGGTGATGACCTCTATCTTCTTCACGCTGTTGGCTGGCATATTCTTGAGCACCTCGGAGGGATTGTTCGACATCATGTTGTTGGGTTTGCCGTTGACATAGACCTTGAACGACGAACTGTTGTTCACCATGATGTTGTCCTGCCCGTCGACTGTCACCATCGGCACCTTGCGAAGCATCTCCAACACGCTGTTGACCTGTGCCTCGGGGTCAGACTCTACATCGTAGGTCATCTTGTCGAGTTCGCTCTTTACCAGGGGTTTCTTTGCGACAACGGTCACTGCGTCCAGGTTTTCCGACCACTTGATGCTGTCGTATGCCATCGTGTCGGTCACTTCTATGGGGGCTGTCTTGGTGTCATTGTCTGCCCAACGGGGTGTATTTGCTGCCGAAATTGCAGCAGTATAGGTCAGCAGCATGCCTATACTTGCCAGAACTTTTACCATTTCTCCAAATTCTTTAGGATGATTATTTTATGTTTTTGACCTACTTAAATACGTCTTCATCCTAATAAACGTTATTATACCTCAAAATGTAACTGCAAATGTCAAGTTTTAACTTTGTTTAATGTTTAATTCAACTTTCTCAATTGGGAAAGTTGAATTAAACATTACCACAAAGAAGCGTTACTTTCCGATGTTCCAACGCAAGCCAAACTGGAAATTGAAGTTCAGTTTCTTGTCCTTGAACACATTGTCTATATGGCTGCCGTTGTCAAAATAATACTTCGCACCTGGCTCGGCATAAATGCCCAACTGAGGAATCACATCAAACTGAATGCCCAGGGAGGCATTGGCAGACCATTGCATCTTGTCGCGCCCCACATCTGTACGGTTGCCATCCATCAAGGTCTTGTTTTTCACATTTACTGCCCCTTCACCTCCTACATTGACATAGGTATGCAAACGGCTGATGCCCCCAACCTCATAGGAAAATCCTACAGGAATACCTACGTAGTGGAGCGACTGGTTGACAACCGTCTTTCCGGAGCCATACTGATAAGTGAAATCGGAACTGGTCTGTGTATAGACAACGCCCGTGGTAAGCGAGAGACGTGGAAGAAGAGGCACACCCACCTGCAAACCAACAGAGACGGGGAAATGATGCTTGGAGTCGATAAGCGCCTCCTTGCTGTTGAGCTTGACAGCCATAAACTGCAGCGTGTTGTCGACAGCAGGTCCCATCATGGCGTCGCTCATCACCCATGAGCCCGAAGACTCGCCATTGTTGTAACTGCGAGGAATGCCATTCTCGGCATAGAGCTTCACCGACCAGCCATCAGAAGCAGCCGACTTGGCTGCGACTACCTGCAGATCGGCTGTAGAAAGGGATGCCGAACGGACAGACTTTCTCGTCTGACTGCCAGACAAAGTAGCTCGCTTTTCCTGATGTGAACCTGATGCAGAAGAGGAACGGACGGAAGATGCCTCTGTGGAAGCCGGCTGAACGGAAGACTCTTGAACAGGACGGGCTGCTGAACCGGCAGGCTCTGTCAATGCTGGCGACAGGTCGCAGACAGGCTCCACACCTCCGTCGGCTGAGAGGAGAAGGGGTTCAGAAGCCTCAAGACCTTGCGACATACGGGCTGCACGACTGTTGTCCACTATATTATCTGCCAGTAGGACAGGTTTTCCGCTCTGAGCTGCCGGAAGGCTTTCTTCTATATCAAGGGCTGCTATTTGATTTTCTGCAGCATTGCCATGCGCATCATCCTTGGAACTACCAGACGACAAAGAGCCCTGACGACTCATCACAGAAGACACTACAGCCGTATCGGCAGGCGAAAGAGGTCGCTGTAAATACACATAACTGCCTCCCACCACGAGGGCAGCCAAGGCAGCAGCCATTCCCCACCAGCGCAAACCCATGCGGCGGACTGGCTTGACATTAAGAGGACGAAGAACGGCAGGACGCTGAACAAGCGACTGCTCGATGTCTGCCCACAAGTCGTCGCCGACCGGAGCCTCATAGTTCTCCAGCCTGTCTCGTAGTTTGTCTGTCCAATCAGTCTTGTTCATTTTCCTTATTCTTTAAATAGTTTTTTATTCTCGTTGCCAACAGTTTCTTGGCTCTCAGATACTGGGATGCAGAGGAACTTTCCTTGATGCCCAACTCTGCGGCTATCTCTTTGTGGCTTTTCTGCTCAAACACATACATATTGAGCACGAGCCTGTATCCATCGGGAAGCGTGCCTATGAGCCGCGTCAGCACATCGGGCGGCACACGTTCCACATCAAGGCTGTCGGCCTCGGGCTCATCGGGCACCTCATCGGTAAACACGAACTTCGTCTTTGCCTTGGCGTAGCTGATGGCCTCGTTGGCTACAATACGCAGCATCCAGCCCTTGAGCGAGCCTTCGCCCCGATACTCAAAGCGAGTGATGGAGGAGAATATCTTCACAAAGCTGTCCTGCACGACATCGCGCACCTCGTCCCTGTCGGGTACGTACCTGAGCCCTACGGCCATCACATACCCGATGTAGCGGTCGTAGAGTCGATGCATCGCATCGCGACTACCACTCAAAATGTCGTCGAGGAGTTGCTTTTCTGTTTCCAAATTCTCCCTAAATTTATTAATGAAACTACGAGATACTAAAAACTTGCATCTAAAAATGAACTTTTTTTTCAGCAGGAGTTTTTTAAAAGGAGTTAAGGAGTTAAGACAAAAGCCTTGGAGGAAACATTATATGTTTCAACTTTCGCAAGTTTGCGCCCATAATAACCCAGGGCGCTGCCCTGGGCTAAGAGCTTCTGCCCTTTCAGGGCGTGCTTGAACCACAAGCGAAACTTGAGTTAATGCTTAGTGTTAATTTAAGTCCACAAAAGCATTTGTCTTAACTCCTTAACTCCTTAACTTCTTAACTCCTGAAATAACTCCTAAAATAACTCCTGAGAATTACTTCACCTCAAACACCATTCCCTCTTGCGAGAGATAACTCTCTGGGAAGACAGCCTTCGCCTCTTCGAGCAGCACTTTCTCATTGTTGTATCGGGCGCTGTAATGGCCAAGTAACAAACGCCCTGCCCCAGCCTTCTGGGCGACAAAGGCTGCCTGTCGGGCTGTGCTGTGATAATAGATCTTGGCACGGTCCTCATTCTCCGAGGTATAGGTGCTTTCGTGATAGAGCACCGTCACGCCCTTTACTCTTTCATACAGATCGGGCAGATAGCTCGTATCGCTGCAGTAGGCATAACTGCGGGGGGCGTCGGCAGGCTCCACCAACCTGCTGTTGGGCACGATGTCGCCCTCGGGTGTCGTCCAGTCAGCGCCGTTCTTGATGTTGTTGATCTGCGAGAGCGGAATGCTGTAAAAGTCTATCATGTCGCGACGGATGTGAGGCAAGGTGGGCTTCTCGCGGAAGATGTAGCCACAGCAGGGTACACGATGGCGCAAAGGCACCGTCTCTACGGTGACGGAATGGTCTTCGTAAACCACTTTCTGCTGAGTTGTGTCTACGGGAACAAACTCTATCTCGTAGGTCATGCCCTGCATAAAGAAGTCCATCTGTTGCTCAAACAGACTGGCATAACACTCTGGTGCGAAGACTTTTAACCGAGAAGTACGCCCTAACATACCAAAGGTAGAGAGCAGTCCTAACAATCCAAAGCAATGGTCGCCATGAAGATGAGAGATAAAGATGGCGCTCACCTTGGCAAAGTGGACATGCGAGCGCCTGAACTGCATCTGTGCTCCCTCGCCACAATCCATCATGAAGCACTTGCCACGCATCTCGATGAGCTGCGCGGAAGCACTATGCTTGAGGGTGGGCAAAGCGCTGCCACACCCTAAGATATGAATTCTGAATGGTTCCATAATCAGTCTCTCAGGCTTCTCCTACTGCTGGCGTTTGAATACATAAATGCCTTTATGGTTCTCGAGCAGCAGACTGTCGGGTCCCAGGTTGTCGATGGCGAAGGTATCGGTATTGAGCAGCAGTTTGCCGTTGACGATTTTCCACGAAGTCCAGGGGTTGACCTCCGCCTTGACGTTGTTGACGATGTCGCCACCTTCCACAATCTCGAAGTTCTTGTCTATACTGGTCCACTTGCCCAAGAGCGAGGTAAGATTAATGACACGCTGCGCCACCATCTCGCCGTCGGCAGACTTGTAAGCTATCAGGGCTATGCGGTCACCAGCCAGGAGTCCGCCCTGTACCACTCCCGGTTCCTCGTCGTCAACAAAGACATCGAGTGTATCGCCATTGTCAGCAATGAGTTGCAGCGAGTGCATGGAGGTTCCTTCGCCACAAACGCCATAAATGGTGGAATCGTTGTCCGCCTCCACATCTACAGAATCGTTCATACCCATTACCTTTGCCGCCTTACGGTCGTGGCAACCTGCCATGAGCATCAGTCCCACGACAGCCACTGTAAAAAAGAATAATCGTCTCATCTTTGTATGTTTTATATTAAATTCTTTACTCTTGACGTTTAGCCTCATCCCATAGTTTATCCATTTCCTCCAAGGTCATGTCTTTCAGACTCTTACCATGCTTTAGCGAATGGTCTTCCACATAGTTGAACCTGCGGATAAACTTCTGGTTGGTCATCTCCAGGGCATTGTCGGGATTGAGCTTATACAGTCGGGCGGCATTGATGACAGAGAAGAGGAAATCGCCCAACTCGCGGGTGGAGTTTTCCTTGTCACCCTTAGCCAGTTCGGCCTTCAGCTCTTCCAGTTCCTCGTGCACCTTGTCCCACACATCCTCTTTCTCTTTCCAGTCGAAGCCCACGTTGCGTGCCTTGTCCTGTATGCGATAAGCCTTGATGAGCGAGGGCAAGGCATCGGGCACTCCACTCAGCACCCGCTCGTTGCCGTCTTTCTCCTGTTGCTTGATTTGCTCCCAGGTCTTCTCCACTGCCGAGGCGGTAGAGGGACGTGAGGCATCATCGGGTTCCTCCTGCTGGGTTTCCTTATACACCACCTGTCCTGCTTCGTTGATATACATGTCGGGGTTGGCAACCGTCCAGTTACCCTCCTCACGCCAGTTGATGAACGGATGGCGGAACATGAGTTTGTCGGCTTCCTGATTGCAGACATCACAGATATCGAACTCCTCGTCCTCACGTCCTATGATGCTGTAGAACATCACATGCTCGAGCACATCGCCCAACTCTTTCTTGATATTCTTATAGTCGCGCTTCATCAGAGCGTCACACAACTCGAAAGTCTCCTCAATGGTATTGGGGCGAAGACTCTCGAAGGTCTGTTTCCTGTCCCATGGACATTGTATGCGCAGGCGGTCCTGCACATCCAGCAATCTCCCGAAAGCGGCTAATTTTTCTTCCTTGCTATGCACTTGTTGATATTATTTTAATGAAACTATAGTGCAAAGATAATGCTTTTCTTGGAAACCCATCGTTATTTTCATGTTTTTTTTGGTAATAAATAACTTCTAACTTGAGTACACAGTATTTAAATATCGTCATACGAAATAAATATTGCAGCCTGACATTACAGGGCATAAGTATCATACTTGGCACTGCCAAGTGACATACCAACAGATGAAAAGATGGTACTTACGCCCCAGACACACCAAGGTCCGCTCTTCGGCTGAGAAGAGGTCATGTAGAGTAACCAGTAGCATAAGTTTGTGCCACTTGTGCCAAAGTGCCATGTGGCATTTCAGTACCAAAAGTACCATAAATACTGGTTTTTTCTATATTTTTCTATATTTGTGCCACTTGGCACAATGGCACAAGTGACACAAAGTGGCCTGTCGTTCATCACTACTATCCATAAAAATCCCAAGACTTATGAGTAGAACAAAACATATAAAAGAAGTATTCTACAATTTTTAAAGCTACAAATGAAGATGAAAAACATAAATGAAGGAAAATAATAAGTAAAGACCTCGCTTATTTCGGCAGAATTTAGTAACTTTGCACCGATTTTATTGAAGAAAAAACAACAAAAGATAATAAAAAATGGAATTAGCAAGTAAGTACGATCCACAAGACGTGGAAGGAAAATGGTATCAGTACTGGCTCGACAACAAACTATTCAGCTCGAAGCCAGACGGTCGTGACCCCTATACAGTGGTGATTCCACCACCTAACGTAACAGGTGTGCTCCACATGGGACACATGCTCAACAATACCATTCAGGACATCCTTGTGCGCCGTGCACGCATGGAGGGAAAAAACGCATGCTGGGTGCCAGGTACCGACCATGCCAGTATCGCTACAGAGGCAAAGGTGGTGAACCGCCTCGCTCAGCAGGGCATCAAGAAGACCGACCTCACCCGTGAGGAGTTCCTCAAGCATGCATGGGACTGGACTCACGAGCACGGCGGCATCATCCTCAAGCAGTTGCGTCGCTTGGGTGCCAGCTGCGACTGGGACCGCACAGCATTCACTATGGACGAGACCCGTTCGCGTGCCGTGATCCATGTGTTCTGCGACCTCTACCAGAAGGGACTCATCTATCGCGGCGTGCGCATGGTAAACTGGGATCCTAAGGCGCAGACTGCACTCTCCGACGAGGAGGTTATCTACAAGGACGAGCACTCTAAGCTCTATCATCTGAAATATTACGTAGTGGAGCAGGACTGCCAGCAGGTGGACGAGGAGAACGTGATGCACAAGGACGAGAAGGGTTACTATGCTGTAGTGGCTACCACACGCCCTGAGACCATCATGGGCGATACAGCTATGTGTATCAACCCAGAGGACAAGAAGAACACCTGGCTGAAGGGTAAGCACGTCATCGTGCCTCTCGTAGGCCGTGAGATTCCTGTCATCGAGGACTCATACGTAGACATCGAGTTTGGTACAGGTTGCTTGAAGGTGACTCCAGCTCACGATATCAACGACCACGCCCTCGGTTTGAAGCATGGTTTGGAAACCATCGACATCTTCAACGACAACGGTACCATCAGCGAGGCAGCAGGTCTCTATGTAGGTATGGACCGCATGGACGTGCGCAAGCAGATTTCCATCGACCTTCAGAACGCCGGTCTGATGGAGAAGATTGAGGACTATAATAATAAGGTGGGCTTCTCTGAGCGTACCAATGTGCCTATCGAGCCAAAGCTCTCTACACAGTGGTTCCTCAAGATGCAGCACTTTGCCGACATCGCCCTCCCTCCAGTAATGGACGATGACATCGAGTTCTACCCTAAGAAGTACAAGAACACCTATCGCCACTGGTTGGAGAACATCAAGGACTGGTGTATCAGCCGTCAGCTCTGGTGGGGTCACCGCATCCCAGCCTACTACTTCGACAATGCCGGCAAGAAGGATTTCGTGGTAGCTGAGACTGCAGAGGAGGCGCTGAAACTCGCTCAGGAGAAGAATGCCAGCATCAAGGCTGAGGATCTTGAGCAGGAGAGCGACTGCCTCGACACCTGGTTCTCTTCATGGCTGTGGCCTATCTCTCTGTTTGATGGCATCGAGCATCCAGACAACGAGGAGATTAACTACTACTACCCTACTTCCGACCTCGTAACTGGTCCGGATATCATCTTCTTCTGGGTAGCACGTATGATCATGGCTGGCTACGAGTATCGTGGCAAGATGCCATTCAAGCACGTATATTTCACAGGTATCGTACGCGACAAGCTGGGCCGCAAGATGAGCAAGAGTCTCGGTAACTCACCAGACCCACTGGATTTGATCGATAAGTTTGGTGCCGACGGTGTTCGTATGGGTATGATGCTCAGTGCTCCAGCCGGCAACGACATCCTCTTCGACGAGAGCCTTTGCGAGCAGGGACGTAACTTCAACAATAAGATCTGGAATGCCTTCCGCCTCGTGAAGGGTTGGGAGACTGCAGATATCGAGCAGCCTAAGAGTGCAGAAATCGCCGTGAAGTGGTTTGACGCCAAGCTCAAGGAGGTGAACGAGGAGATGCAGAAGCAGTTTAAGGACTACCGTATCTCTGAGGCATTGATGACAGTATATAAGCTGTTCTGGGATGAGTTCTCATCTTGGTACCTGGAGATGGTGAAGCCAGCTTACGGCCAGCCTATCGACCAGAAGAGCTACGATGCTACCCTCCGTTTCTTCGATGCCCTTCTGAAGATGTTGCATCCATTCATGCCATTCATCACCGAGGAGCTGTGGCAGCACATCTACGACCGCAAGGATGGCGAGAGCATCATGCGCGAGAAGCTGGAGATTCCTGCACCTACAGCCGAGGAGCAGAAGTTGACAGCCGACATCGAGGCTGTGAAGCAGATTATCGCCGGTGTCCGTACTGTTCGCAACCAGAAGAACATCGCTCAGAAGGAGCAGCTCTCACTCCAGGCAGTGGGCAAGAACGACTTCGAGGCTTACAACGACGTAACTCTGAAGATGGCCAACCTCGACAAGATTGAGGTCATCGCCGAGAAGAGCGCCGACGCATCCAGCTTCATGGTAGGTACCGACGAGTTTGCCGTTCCATTGGGCGACCTCATCGACGTGGCTGCCGAGATAGAGAAGGCTGAGGCACAGCTCAAGCACCTTGAAGGCTTCCTGATGGGTGTGCGCAAGAAGCTCAGCAATGAGAACTTCGTGGCTCACGCTCCAGAGAAGGTTGTTGCCCTTGAGCGCAAGAAAGAAAGCGACTCTGTAGAGAAGATCGCTGCCCTCAAGGCTACTATCGAGGAACTCAAGAAGAAGTAACAGACTGTTTTTTCAATGTTAAATGTTGAATGTTAAGTGTTAGACGAGGCAGCTCTTGCCATCTTAGAACAAGATTTTACAAGGGCGCCACGACTTAACATTTAACACTTAACATTTAACATTTTTCGTATCATGACAAGAAAGAAGCTTTTCACCTTATTTATATATGTATCCTTCGTCCTGATGGGACTGACGGGACTGACGAGCTGTAACGACGAGGCTTTCGACATCGACAGCGTCAACAAGCAGACCTTGCTCATCATGTATCCATGGTCGGGAACCGAAAACTCGGCAGGACTCTACGGCTATATGGTCAACAACCTGAACCAGATAGAGAATGCCATCAAGAAGAACAAAGGACTAAAAAGCACAAGGGTATTTGTGTTTATGAGCACATCTGCCACAGAGAGTACGCTCTTTGAGCTGACTTACAACTCAAGCACCTTTACTGTAGAGCATCAGACGTTGGAGAACTATACCGGCACTGCCTACACCACTACGGAAGGACTGACAGACATCATCGGTGAGGTGAAACAGCAAGCAGAGGCACTCAACTATGCCCTGATTATCGGAGGACACGGAACAGGATGGAACAACATTTCCGACTGGACAGACTATCCCAACCAGGCCAAGAGAAAAGCTGCACTCAAGACCCGCTCCTTTGGCGGACTCAACAACACCTATGCCATCAGCGTATCATCGCTGGCACAAGCCATCGAAGCCAACGGCATCAAGATGCAGTACATCCTCTTCGATGCCTGCTATATGAGCAATGTGGAGACGGCTTACGAGCTGAAGGATGCCACCAACTTTCTCTTGGCATCGCCCAATGAGATTATGGCAAAGGGACTGCCCTACGAGGATATCTGGAGCTATCTCAACACGACAACTCCCAACTACGCAAGCATCATCTCGTCGTACTACTCTCATTACAACAGCACCTCTACCCCATACGCGAGCCTTGCAGCCATCGACTGCCGACAGATGGACAAACTGGCTGCCGTCATGAAGGAACTGAACAGCAAGTACACCATCACTCCAGAACGTCTGGCTGGCGTGCAGACGGAAGACGGATACACCCCCAACCTGTATTACGACTTGGGCAACTATGTAGACAGTCTGAAGCCCAACGCCGCACTGAAGGATCAGTTTGCCACTCAGCTGAAAGCCACGGTCAAGGCCGCACAAAGCACGACTGAAGTGTACAGCAACATCAATGCGACAAACATCACCGTCAAAGACTTCTCGGGACTTACCATCTCCGACCCCAGTTCACACCCCGTGGCTCTCAGAACCAAGGAACAGACCAAGTGGTGGAAAGCGACGCATGAGGGAGAGTGAAGAGCGAAGAAGTTAGGAGGAAGTTAAAGAAAAACAAAAATAAACAGACAGAAACAATGGAATACTTCATCGTAGAAAACGGAAAGCAAGCCGGACCATTCAGCATAGCCCAGCTGGCAGAAAAACATATCAAGCCCGAGACTTTGGTATGGAAAGAAGGTATGGCAGACTGGACTCCAGCCTGGAAAATTGCCGAACTGAAATACATTCTCGCCGAAGGCAGTCAGCAGACAGGAACTGCTGTACCTCCTGTTCCTCCTAATCAGGAGGAAGAGACGAGTCAGCCTGCAGCAGAAACAGAGGAAAATGTGAACGGGAAGGACAACGACAAGAAGCCTAAGAAAAAGAAATCTTACTGGAAATTCTTCGTAGGACTCTTGGTTGTAATTCTGCTCATCCTGGCATTCACCAACCCCGGCAGAGACACTCATAAGCAAGCCGTAAAGGAGGAAGTCGGCAAGGTGATAGACAAGGCTACAAACATCAGTGACGACTTCATCTTCGCCGATGGCCTGCGCTCGTTCGCCAAGATGATCTCGAACAACATGATAGATGTTGCCTTCGACCAGCTTTTCGAGTACCACAACTACATCATCTTCTCGAAAGGCACCGTCAGCTTCAATGGCAAGAGCCACAACGTAAGCTTCGGAATCCTGGGAAAAGTATACACCATCAATGCCGATGATGCCATCAAGGCAATGGAAAATGTGGAACTGCTCAACAGCAACGACTCATCTGAAAATGCAGATGAAAACCAGTCGACAAACAACTCGTCAGACAACAGCAACCTGCAGTCACAACTCGAAAACAAGACCAACGAAGCTATTGACAAACTGTCCGACAAGGTGAGCAAGAAGGTGGAAGACAAACTCAACGAGAAGTTGGAAGAACTGAACGACTCCTCTAATATCGACAAGATAGTAGACAAGATCCTCAGCCTGTTCTAACAGTCCTCCCTCCACAAAGCGACAACGCATATACAAGCAACAACGTACACAAGCGGCAATATCATAACAAAGCCCTACCCCTTTGCGGGGAAGGGCTTTGTTATCTTCGTCAAGCACATAACTGCTGTCACGAAACTCATAAAAAACGCAATAGGCTTCGACCTTAAACGCAATAGGCTTCGATATTAAACGCAGGTGCTTTCAAATTGTCAATGAAAGCACTTGCGTTTTTCAAAAGGGAATTTCCTCCTGAAGTTTCACATTTATATTATTCTGACTTCAACACCTCTCTCAACTTATCTACTCCAGGAAAACTTGTTGTCTGATAAGTAATCTTTCCTTCCTTGTTTACAACAAAATAAGTAGGAATACCTGAGAAATGATATAGGTCACCAAGAGCATCAGCCTGCTCCTCTGTCAACCGCACATGCACACCACTTATCGTCTTTATCATCTCGCCCCATTTGCCAACAGGCGATGAAGCATCTGCAATATAAACATACACCACATCGGTGAGCTGTTCTTTCAAAGGACGAATGGCCGACATGGCAGCCCTGCATGGCATACACCACGTATTCCAGAAATCAAGGAGCAGAGTTTTGCCTTTATACTTATTTATGATTGAGGGAAAAATCTGTTCGGCAGACATCTTGGGGTCTATGTCTATAATGCTGTATACAGAACTGGAATTGGCTGTCTTTATCATCGCAGCCATCTTTTCGTCGGCAGACTTTTGCTGAGACTTCATGTCTTCATTGTCGGCAAAAAGCAATTCCCTCACCATATCATTGGCAATACTATCGCGAGCTGCCGCCATCTGCTGTTCGGTGAGAAGATGCTTGCGTCCTAAAGAACGGCTGAGACGCTTTCCGACAGCTATATCATCCAACAAAGGGTCTTCCGCCATATATTGGCGACAGAAACTTGACGTAAAGTCTGCAAGAAAAGAATAATAACGCTGATTCTTGGAATGAAGGATTGGGAGTTGCTCCAATGGTTTGAAATACGACAATGTGTCGACATTCAGGTCGGCACGTCGCACACCTTTCTTGCCCACAATCATAGGAGCCATAGCTATATTGTTCTTAAAGCCAAACAATGCCGAAGCATAATTCATGGAAAGATAACTATGCGCCAAAGTTCGGGTGGCAACGCTGATGGTTTTATCAGCATCAATGGCAGATAGTTTTTGCTCATAAGCTTTCTGAACATAATCACGATATTGCAATGGTGTCATACCACAAATATCATCAAAGAAAGTTTTGCCAAAGACTTCAAGCTTTTCCTTTACACTCTGCAACTCAGTATCGACAGCAGCATATTTTCCTTCAAACCAAACATATTTCTTGATGCTTGCATCATCTGCAAAAAGATGTGTAGCGGCAAGTGCCTGTGTCGTGAGGTCAATAATTACAGTAGTCGTGTCGTGAGGCACTGCAAGAAACGGAATCTCCATTCGGTTAACCCGAATGGTTGCTATAGTCGGTAAAATAGCATTGGCACTTATGCTGCATGTTCCATCCACGCTGACAGATTCGTGGTCGAACGGCATACGGTATGGTGAGAACCAATTATCCACGATAACATCAAGTGTGGTACCGTATTCTGGTTTATACCCAAGCAAGCGGACATTCACAACAGTCTTGCCAAGGTTGAGATCGGTAGATGGCAATTCCACCTTTTTGTCAAATGCTTGCTGTAACAAGTGCTGCGGAATGTCAGGCTGTGGCCGCTTACCGTCGAGGCGCACTCCATAAATGTTCCAACCAGAGTTGTCGGCTACTTCACGGAAATCAAACTCCGTCGTGGTCTCTGGCATTGGCTTAAAACGCAAAGTAGCAGAAACGTACCCACATTCAGGCACTTTCATGAAAACACCTTTAGGCAACTGCGGACTACCCAGATAAGCATACGTCGCACCATTGGCTGTAAGAGCAGCATGGGAATCGATACCAACCTTGCCACCCGCCTGATAGATTTTTACGTCAAGAACTGTAGCCTTCTTGTCGAGTGTCACACGCTCAATCTCTAATTTATGATTGTTGGAGGCGAAGAAGTAAGGACGCTCAACAACTCGCTTGGCTTGTGCCGTTGAAGAAACGACCAACATCAGAAAGACAACAAGCGATAAGGCTTTCTGACTGAAATGCATTGTTTTCATTTAATGTGTATATTTGAATTCTTTTTCCCTCAAAAAAAGGAACAGTTGCGCTATTCATAGTCATCTATCACGGAATTGACGAAATCCATCATGGGCTTTGCCACACGGAAGATGTCTGCCGACTTGCTGAGCCAAGCGTCACCAGCAAAGAAATCGTCGGGCACACGGACCCAGGCACAGTAGTCCTTCATCTTCAGATAGTCGAGAAACTCATAATCCTTGGGGAAATCCTTGGGGGCTTTCTTCAACATATTGACTCCGAAACCTTTGTCGCTTATCTCGTCATCGTCCTTCCATACACCCTCACCGGGATAACCGAAGGTCTTGACAAACCTGCCATTCTCCACAGCACGACGCCATTCATCTATGTTGCCCATTATCTCGTTGCGGCACGAGGTAAGGATATTCGTTGGCAAACAGTAGGCGCCTACTGCCAAAAGGCAATGTCCTGGCTCTACATGAATATAGTAGCCACCACGAAGCGACTTCTTGCCGTGAGCACAAATGTAGGCTCCGAAATGGCGCTTATAGGGCGACTTATCGGAAGAAAAACGTATGTCACGATAGAAACGATACGTACAGTCTTTCACCTGCAAGTGGGCTATTTCGTCATCAAAACCGGCATAGTGCGCAATGGCTTTACTGATGCCTTCCTCGAAATCAGACTTGGCTGCCAGATACTCTGCCTTGTGTTCCTGGAACCACTCACGGTTGTTGTGAGCAGCCACATCCTGTAAAAAATGATTGATCTTCTTGACATTCATCTTATCTGTATTGCTATAGTTTACTGTTTTTCAGACGTTTGGGACAATGCTCGTTAAAGAAGCACTGCTCGCATAGCGGTTTGGCACTCTTGCATATATAGCGGCCATGCAACAGGAGCCAATGATGCGCGTTGGGAATATCGGCTTCGGGAATGTTAGCCATCAGATAGTCTTCTACCTTTCGCGGACTGTCGGCCGTGGCAGGCACCAACCCCATGCGATGGCTGACACGATAGACATGCGTATCTACTGCCATGGTGGCCTTGCCAAACCACACGGCACGAATCACATTGGCGGTCTTTCGTCCTACCCCGGCAAGACTCGTCAGATCGGCAGCCGACTCTGGCACCTCGCCATTAAACCGCTCCACCAACTGACACGACATCTCTACGAGATGCTTCGCCTTGGCATTGGGATAACTCACCGAACGAATGTGTTCGTACACTTCATCCACCGTAGCCGCTGCCATGGAACGGGCATCAGGATAACGGGCAAAAAGAGCTGGCGTAACCATGTTGATGCGCTTGTCGGTACACTGAGCCGACAGCAAGGTGGCTACCAGCAACTGGAAGGCACTGCCAAACTCCAACTCTGTAGTGACACGGGGCATCTCCTGTCGGAAATGATCCAACACATATTGATATCTGTCTTTGCGAAGCATAGTTTTTACACCTTATTATATATATATAGCCATACAGCAATCCAAAGAGGAAGCTGTATGGCTATCAGATAAAATCTCTTTTTAAAAATATAAATAGGATGTGCTGACTCCTGTTACTTCTTGGCAGCAGGTGCAGCAGTCTCACTCTTCAACTTGCCCTTGTAAGCCTTGTTCAAGCCATTGATCACCTCGTTAGTGATATCGTAAGCCTTGTCGGCATAAAGAAGGTTGTCGCCACTCTTAGATAAGATGATGCTGTACTTCTTGTCCTTGTTGTAGGCAGCCAGATAGTGAGCAATACTGTCGTGGAGAGCATTGTTGTACTTTGCCTGCTCGGCAGCAAACTCGTTGCTCAGACGCTGCTGCAAACCCTGAACGTCGTTGCTCTGCTTCTGCAAACCAGCCTGTATAGCCTCAGCCTGCTCACGAGTAAGAGCATTCTGCTGAATCTTCTGCTGGAAGTTGGCAGCTGCAGCCTGCAAGTTCTGCTGCTTCTGTGCAAGTGTAGCCTGAATGTTCTGGCCCTTCTTCTCCAAGAGAGCAGAATACTCTTTGGCAAATGTATACTGTGTCATGATAGAGTCGACCTCTACATACGCAATCTTCAACTCAGCAGGAGCCTTGCTCTCAGACTTAGCCTCTACCTGTGGCTGCGACTTGTTGCATGATGCCAATGACAAGGCAGCAACTGCTGCGATAGCCATGGAGCCAAAAATGTTCTTTTTCATTTTCTTGTTATTTTAGTTTTTTATTACTTTATATCTTACATAAGATTTATAAAAGAGAGAATCCGGTCTTCGGTCTTCACTCATCACTTATTCCGAGATACTTCACTCTTCGTTCTTCCTTCTTCACACTTCACTTCCTCAATAGGCCTTTCCCGCTTGTCGTGCCTCGCGGTCCTGGTCTACCACACAATGAATTCCCTGCTTGCGAAGTCCAGGATTGTCGTGGACATGCTGCGAGGAGAACTTGCCGTTCTTGCGAAAAATCAACTTCACGGATAATAAAGCTACAGATATAGCAATTATTAACACGCTAAATAGCAATATCTTTATCATTTTTATTACTTTTGCAGTGCATTAGATTGCACATTTGGTTGCAAAGGTAATATTTTTCAAGCAAAGTTCAAAATAAAAATACATAAAATGACTAAAAATGATTTGAAACCTGCTCGTGTTTTCGAGCAGTTTGCTAAAATCAATCAGATTCCACGTCCATCAAAGCACGAGGAACAGATGATTGAGTACCTGAAAGAGTTTGGTAAAAGCCACAACTTGGAGACTGTTGTCGACAAAACCGGCAACGTGATTATCCGCAAACCCGCCACTCCTGGCTATGAGGACCGAGAGACGATTATCCTGCAGAGCCACATGGACATGGTGTGCGACAAGCTGGTGGATGTAGACGTTGACTTCACCAAGGATGCCATACAGACCTACGTGGACGGAGAATGGATGAAAGCCAAGGGCACTACCTTAGGTGCCGACGACGGAATAGGCTGCGCCATTGAGCTGGCTATCCTCGACTCTGATGACATTGAGCACGGACCTGTGGAGTGTGTCTTCACACGTGACGAGGAAACAGGACTTACTGGTGCACACGGCATGGAGGCCGGTTTCATGAAAGGCAACATGCTCATCAACCTCGACTCTGAGGACGAAGGACTTATCTTCGTTTCTTGTGCCGGTGGACAGACGATCCATGCCACCTTCGACTTCAATCGCGAGAAAGCTCCTGCCGGATATTTCTTCCTCAAATTGAGCATCAAGGGTCTGAACGGAGGCCACTCGGGTGACGATATCGACAAGAAACGCGCCAATGCCATCAAGATTCTGGCCCGTTTCCTCTATATGGAAATGGAGAAACAAGAAGAAGGAATCCTGTTGGCAAGCTTCAACAGCGGAAAGATGCACAACGCCATTCCTCGCGACGGACAGGTTGTGTTTGCTGTAAAGAACGAGGCCAAAGAGCAGGTTCGTGCTGACTGGAACATCTTTGCCTCTGAGGTGGAAGACGAGTTCCATGTTACGGAGCAGAGCATACACTTCAGCATGGAGAGCACAGAGGCTGTTGACATTATCGAAAAGCAGGTGGCAGACAGATTCATCATGGCACTGCAGGCTGTTGACAATGGTCCTCTCACCCACTGCCAGGACGAGGCCATTGCCGAGATGGTAGAAACGTCGAGCAATGTGGCGAGTGTGGCAACTACTGAGCGCAGCATCGAAATAGTAGCTTCTCAGCGCAGCAATGTGATGAGCAACCTCGACAATATGACCAATACGGTGAAGGCTGCCTTCCAGTTGGCTGGCGCCAAGATTAGCGTAGGCGACAAATATCCTGCATGGAAGATGCGTGCAAACAGCGCCCTGACCGACCTGACAGTCAAGAGTTACGAAAAACTATTCGGCAAAGAGCCTTTGGTAAAAGGTATTCACGCCGGTCTGGAGTGTGGTCTCTTCTCTGAGAAATATCCCAACCTCGACATGGTAAGCTTCGGTCCTACCCTTCGCAATGTACATACTCCTGAAGAGGCTCTGCTCATCCCTACTGTTCAGATGGTTTGGGATCACTTGCTGGAGGTTCTCCGCAACCTTCCCAAGAAGTAAAAGAACTCGACTTTCGTAAATGGGAAAGTTAGAGTTCAGCAAAAAAACATACGATAAAAAAAGGAGATTTTCCGTATATGGAAAATCTCCTTTTTAATGCTTGTAAACTTGACATTTTAAAATGCTTATGAAGTGTGCCGCTACTTCTTCCGCCGCAGACGTGCAAAGAAATCCTGCAACTGTCCTGACTTGACACCCATCGCCTGCAAACGGCGAAGGTCATCGTATGCCTCGCTCTTGCGACCTAAGGTGATGAGCAAGTCGACATGATTGACCACATAGTCCTGACAGGTACTGTCGAGGCGCATTGCCTCGCCATAGTCATAAACCGCCAGGTCAAGCATGCCCCTCTCTTTCTCCATGCCACCACGAGCTGCATAAGCTACAGCACTGTCGGGATATTGCTCTATCAGACTGTTGATGCCATCATAGGCCTCGGTGAGATGCTGGTCTTTTTCGTTGAGAAGCGCCAGTCCCAACTGTGCCTGAAAATTGCCAGGCACCAATACAAGAAGGTTCTGATAGTCGAGACGCGCAAAGTTGTAACGCTTCAGTTTCTCGTTGACAAAAGCCCGGTAGAAAAGTCCCGCTATGTTGGTCTGATTGAGGAAGAGCACCTTGTCGAGTTCATCCTTGGCATAGTTCCATTGCTCCAACTGTATGTTCCATGCAGCCTTCTTCAGGCGCAGGTCTATGCTGTCGGGATGATACGCCAGAACATCTGTGGCATGAGCCAAGGAATCGCGCAAGGCTGCACCTCCCTGCTGAGCCAACGCTTTGCCCCTGCCACCGAGCAGCAGGGCAAGCGTAGCAGCAAGCACAAAAGGACAGCGTCCTCTCATTATGCGTTCTTTATCCAGTTAACGATCCACTCGCCTACCTCGGTAGTGCCATAATGAGCACCACCTTCTACCTGGATTTCAGGAGTGCGGACATTGGCATCGAGCGATGCATCAACAGCCTTGCGGATGAGGGCGCCCTCCTCATTCAGACCGAAGTGCTCGAGCAACATGGCTGCTGAGAGAATCTGAGCTACAGGGTTAGCCAGGTTCTTGCCAGCTGCCTGTGGCCATGAGCCGTGTACAGGCTCAAAGAGTGGAGTGTGCTCGCCTAACGAGCTGGATGGCTGCAAGCCCATAGAACCGGTGATGCAAGAAGTCTCATCGGTAAGGATATCACCGAAGGTGTTCTCTGTAACGATGACATCGAAGAATGTAGGCTCTGTCAACACACGCATAGAAGCATTGTCGATGAACATATAGTCGGTGTTTACCTCAGGATACTGTGGCTCCATCTCCTTGGCAATCTGACGCCAAAGACGTGAAGATGCCAAAACGTTTGCCTTATCTACTACTGTCAAGTGCTTGTTGCGCTTCATGGCGAACTCGAAAGCCACCTTCAGGATACGCTCTATCTCTGGACGTGTGTAGATATCAGTATCGTAAGCCTTGTCATTGTCCTGATACTTCTCACCGAAGTACATACCACCAGTCAACTCGCGGATGACTACGAAGTCAGCTCCCTTCAAGAGTTCATCCTTCAATGGTGACTTGTGAAGGAGGCAATCGAATGTAGCCACAGGGCGAACATTGGCGAAGAGACCCAACTTCTTACGCATAGCGAGCAAACCCTGTTCAGGACGAACCTTGGCTGTTGGGTTGTTGTCGAAACGTGGGTCACCAACGGCTGCGAAGAGCACAGCGTCAGCATCCATACAAGTCTTGAAGGTCTCCTCTGGGAATGGATCACCTACCTCGTCGATAGCGTGAGCGCCGCAGATTGCCTCGTTGTAAGTAAACTCGTGGTTGAACTTCTCTGCAATGGCCTGCATTACTGCTACGCCCTGCTTCATAATCTCTGGTCCGATACCATCACCGGCGAGAACTGCAATGTTTAATTTCATCTTATTTGATTTTTTAATTGTTATTATTCCATATCCAGATTGCGAGGCGAAACAGCCTGTTCGTCGCTCTTATCTGCCTCGTACATATTGATCATTTTCAGCGTTGCCTTGATAGCCGCTTCTGTCTGGTCGGCATCCAAGCCTCGGGTGCGCCAGATGCGGCCGCCTTCACGCCAGGTAATGACGGTCTGAACGAGGGCATCGGTACGACCACCAGGAGGGATGGTTACCTGATAGTTGTCGAGCTTGGGGAAAGTCTTGCCAAGCTTCACCTTGTAAATGTTGCGCAGCGCTTTGACGAAGGCATCATACTGACCATCGCCAGAACTCTGGTCTTCATACTCCTTGCCATCGATTTCCACCTTAAGGCTTGCTATAGGCTTCAAACCGTATGAGGTGGATACCATGTAACTTACCAGCTTCACTTTATCCTCCGGAGCACCATGCTTCAGTACATCGCTCACTATGTAAGGCAGGTCGTCCTGCGTGACAAGTTCCTTGCGGTCGCCCAGCTCTGTGATTCGCTTGGTCACCGCCTTGGTCTGCTCAGGGGTCAGTTCCAATCCCAGTTCATTGAGGTTCTGGATGATGTTTGCCTTACCGGAATTCTTGCCCAATGCATACTCGCGATGTCTGCCGAAACGTTCAGGCACCAGGTCATTGCAATAAAGCTTGTCCTTGTTGTCGCCATCGGCATGTACGCCAGCCACCTGGGTGAAGACATTGTCGCCGACAACAGGCGTATTCGGTGCCACAGCGATGCCACTATAGCCCTCTACCAATCGGGAAATATCGTTGAGACGATCTTCCTTGATATTGGTCTTTGCCTCGAACATGTCCTTCAGAATCACTTGAACACTCGCCAATGGTGCATTTCCGCAGCGTTCGCCCAAACCATTTACGGTAACGTGAAGACCCTTGGCTCCGCTCAATACGGCTGCCAGAGAGTTGCTCACCGCCAAATCGTAGTCGTTGTGGGCATGGAAATCGAAGTGAGAGTTCGGATAACGGCGAACCATCTGTCGCATATATTCCACACACTGCAACGGGTTCAGAATGCCCAGCGTATCAGGAAGCAGGAAGCGCTTGATAGGCAGCTTCACCAGCTCGTCCATCATCGTGAAGAGATAGTCACGGCTGTCGCGCATACCGCTCGACCAGTCCTCCAGATAGAGATTTACGGTGAAATTCTTGCTCAAAGCATAATCGATGGTCTGCTTGATATGAGCGAGATGCTCCTCAGGCGACATCTTGAGCTGCTGGGTGCAGTGCTTGTAGCTACCCTTAGCCAAGAGGTTGATGACGTGACCGCCGCATTCGGCAATCCAATCCACACTCTTGTTGTTATCCACGAATCCCAATACCTCAACGGAATCCAGTTTACCTATGGTCTTGGCATAACGGCAAATTCGAGCGACAGCATCCTTTTCGCCTTCCGACACACGCGCTGAAGCCACCTCAATGCGATCTACATTGATATCATGCAACAGCATTCTTGCTATCATCAATTTCTCGTGAGGAAGGAAACTGACACCATTAGTCTGCTCGCCGTCGCGCAGCGTGCAGTCCATGATCTCAATCTCCTTGATGCGGGAATTATCTCTCTTTGCGTTAACGTTCATAATTACTTGTTTTTAGCTTCCCAAGCCTCAACCTTGTCACGGTTCTGAACGAGGAAGTCAACATCGTCCAAACCATTCTCCAGACAGTGCTTCTTATAGCCATTGATTTCAAAATGCTCGCTATTGCCAGTAGCAAGATTGGTCACAGTCTGGTTAGGAAGATCCACCTTCACCTCTGTCTTGTGATCCTTATCGATGCTCTCGAAGAGTTCTTTCAGGAATTCCTCGCTGACCACTACTGGCAACACGAGGTTGTTCAACTCGTTGTTCTTGTGAATATCAGCGAAGAAAGAGCTGATAACCACACGGAAACCAGCGCCTGCGATGGCCCAGGCAGCGTGCTCACGGGAAGAACCCGAGCCGAAGTTCTTACCAGCCACGAGGATGACGCCACTGTAAGAAGGATCGTTCATCACGAAGTCGGTTTTTGGAGTTCCGTCGGCATTGTAGCGCCAGTCGCGGAAAAGGTTGTCGCCCATGCCCTCTTTATCGATGGCCTTGAGGAAGCGGGCTGGTATAATCTGGTCGGTATCTACATTCTCCAAGGGAAGAGGAATGCAGCTGGATGTGATAACATTGAATTTCTGTTTCATTTCAATTTTTCATTTAACATTGAACACTTAACATTACATAAACTCTCTTGGGTCGGTAATCTTACCAGTGATAGCGGCAGCTGCTGCTACGTATGGGCTGGCAAGGATAGTGCGGGAACCAGGTCCCTGACGACCCTCGAAGTTACGGTTGGATGTACTTACTGAGTACTTGCCTGCAGGAATCTTATCATCGTTCATTGCCAGGCAGGCAGAGCATCCAGGCTGACGGATTTCGAAGCCGGCAGCCTCAACAATCTTGTCAATTCCCTCTTCACGTATTTGTTTATCAACCAACCATGAACCAGGTACAAGCCAAGCAGTTACACCTTCAGCCTTCTTCTTGTCTTTAACCAATGAAGCAAAGGCACGGAAGTCTTCAATACGACCGTTGGTACATGCGCCCAGGAATACATAATCGACAGGATGACCCTCGAGTTTCTCGCCTGGCTGGAAGCCCATGTAGTTGAGGCTCTTCTTGAAACCAGCCTGCTCTTCCTCTGGAATCTCATCGAGTGTTGGGATATTCTCTGTGATACCGATACCCATACCTGGGTTGGTACCGTAGGTGATGCGTGGTTCGATATCCTTTGCCTCGAAAGTCAACTCCTTGTCGAATACAGCATCATCGCCACTCTTCAAGGTCTTCCAGTAAGCCACAGCCTTGTCCCACTCTTCACCCTTAGGTGCATATTCACGACCCTTGATGTACTCGAATGTTGTCTCATCAGGAGCTACGAAGCCACCACGGGCACCCATCTCGATAGAAAGGTTGCAGAGGGTAAGACGACCTTCCATAGACATATCTTTCACTACATCACCACTGTACTCAACGAAGTAACCAGTGGCACCCGAAGTAGTGAGTTGACTCATGAGGTAGAGGGCAACGTCCTTGGCGGTAACACCCTTGCTGAGCTTACCGTTGATGCTGATGCGCATTGACTTTGGCTTGCTCTGAAGAATACATTGTGAAGCCATCACCATCTCGACCTCAGAAGTGCCGATACCGAAGGCTACCGCGCCCATGGCACCATGGGTAGAAGTGTGAGAGTCACCGCAGACGATGGTCATACCTGGAAGAGAAAGACCCTTCTCTGGTCCTACCACGTGGATGATACCATTGTCCTTAGTGTTCATGGCAAAGTGAGTTACGCCAAAATCAGCAGTGTTCTTTGCCAAGGTATCTACCTGCTTCTTAGAGATAGGATCCTCGATTGGCTTATCCTGATCGTGTGTTGGAGTATTGTGGTCAGGCATACAGAAAATCTGGTCTGGACGGAACATCTTGAGTCCGCGTGCCCGCATACCGGCGAAAGCCTGAGGTGATGTTACTTCGTGACAGTAGAGACGGTCGATGTAAAGCTGTGTAGGGCCATCTTCTACAATCTGGACAACGTGCTTGTCCCAAATCTTGTCGAATAATGTATTCATAATATCCTGTTTGTTATATATTTATCTGAATTATACTTTATCTTACCTTGAACTTGTTGATACAGTCGATGTAAGCCTCAACAGAAGCTGTCACGATATCGGTATCTGCACCGAAGCCATAATATACATGACCATCGTATTCCACCTGCATATGAACCTTTCCTACATCGTCGGAACCCTTGTCGATAGCCTGGATGGTGAACTCCTTGAGGTTCATCTCCTTAGTAATCACCTTCTTCAGAGCACGGATGGCAGCATCCACAGGACCATTGCCCGAAGAGGCAGCCTCAAACTTCTGACCAGCAATATTCAAACCGATGCTGGCTACGCTCTTCACGCCCTTGCCAGTGGTTACCTGCAACCAGTCGAGCTGAACACCATGCTTGTCGGCAGCATCAGCACCAGCGAGCATCAGTACATCCTCGTCCGTAACTTCCTTTTTCTTATCAGCCAACTGGAGGAACTTCTTGTATATCTTGTCGAGCTTCTCCTCATCCTCGATATTCACGCCGTTGACGTGGAGACGATACTTCAAAGCAGCACGACCCGAACGGGCTGTCAATACGATAGCGTTATCGTCGAGACCCACATCCTTAGGATCGATAATCTCGTAGGTCTGCACATTCTTCAAGACGCCATCCTGATGGATACCAGATGAGTGAGCGAATGCATTGCGGCCCACAATGGCCTTGTTGGGCTGAACAGGCATGTTCATCAAGCTGCTCACCATGCGGGACATTGGAACAATCTTGGTCGTATTGATATTGGTGTCAATGTTGATGTGTTTGTGACACTTCAGAATCATAGCAATCTCTTCGAGCGAGGTATTACCAGCACGCTCGCCAATACCATTCATGGTCACCTCCACCTGGCGTGCACCATTCAGTACACCCTGAAGAGTGTTGGCAGTGGCCATACCGAGGTCATTGTGACAGTGGGTAGAAATCCGTGCATTCTCAATGCCATCCACATGCTCCATCAGATACTTGATTTTAGCACCATACTCATCCGGCAAACAGTAGCCTGTAGTATCAGGAATGTTGACTACAGTAGCGCCAGCCTTGATAACAGCCTCAACCACACGAGCCAGATACTCATTATCCGTACGTCCGGCATCCTCTGCATAGAACTCCACATCCTCGACATACTTCTTGGCATACTTCACGGCAGCCACAGCACGCTCGATGATTTCCTCGCGGGTAGAGTTGAACTTATATTTGATATGGCTATCGCTGGTACCGATACCCGTATGGATTCTCTTGTGCTTGGCGTACTGCAGAGCCTCGGCAGCGCAATCAATATCCTTCTCCACTGCACGAGTCAACGCACAGATGGTAGGCCATGTAACCGCCTTGGAAATCTCCACCACCGAATTGAAGTCGCCCGGGCTTGAGATAGGGAAGCCCGCCTCAATGACATCAACGCCCAACTGCTCCAGCGCCTTAGCCACCTGAATCTTCTCAACCGTATTCAACTGACATCCTGGAACCTGCTCGCCATCGCGAAGGGTTGTGTCGAAAATAAATAATCTGTCACTCATATCTATGTTCTTTTATTATTTTGTTCTATATATATAATAATGTGTAAATAAGCAAAAAGCCTTTCTTACTCCATACGACGGAAGCAGAAAGGCTTTATTATTTCCTATACTTGAACTATACACACACCTTATCACTTCCGCCCACATGCTGCAGTCGAATTCGAATAATAATGCTTAGTATGTTCAATGTATGTATTGCCATTTTTCTCTCTTTTTATTGTTACGACTGCAAAGGTAATGTTTTTATTCGATATCAGCAAACAATTTATAAGTTTTTTCGCGAAAAAGATAACAAATTTCTATTATTAGCTATTTTTCGTGTTTGAAATGTTACTAAAATCATCAAAAAGGAGGAGGACCAGGGAAGCCATCAGAAGAGGAAGCGGCAGAGAGAGGATCATCAGCAGGTCCTGATCCGCTATTCATACGCGAACCTATAATCTCGCCACCTTCGTCGACAGGAGTATAACCAGCATCAACAGGATCCTGGAAGCGGGTAAACTCGCCACGGAAGTTAAGCAACACATCGCCTGTGGCACCTTTACGATGCTTGGCTATGATGATCTGAGCCATGCCATGAAGGTCGTTTCCCTTCTCGTCGACAAAGATGTGATAATACTCTGGACGGTGAACGAAGAGCACCATATCGGCATCCTGCTCGATGGCTCCCGACTCACGAAGGTCGCTCAGCTGAGGACGCTTGCCCTCGAGTCCCTCACGGTTTTCCACATTACGCGACAACTGCGACAGGGCGAGTACAGGAATATTGAGTTCCTTGGCAAGACCCTTGAGCGAACGAGAAATAGTAGAAACCTCCTCCTGACGGCTACCAAACTTCATTCCGTTGGCGTTCATCAGCTGAAGGTAGTCTATCATAAGGAGCTTCACGCCCTTTTCTCTTACCAGTCGGCGTGCCTTGGTTCGCAGTTCGAAAACCGAAAGTCCGGGCGTATCATCAACATAGATGGGCGCACCTGTAAGATCGCGCAACTTGCGGTCGAGTCGCTCCCACTCTGTATTGTCGAGTTGTCCATTCAGAATCTTATGTCCAGAGATTTCACACACGTTGCTTATCAAGCGGTTGACCAACTGGACATTGTTCATTTCCAAAGAGAAGAAGCCGATGGGAATATGATAATCCACAGCCACATTCTTGGCAATACTCAGGGCAAAAGAGGTCTTACCCATCGCAGGACGTCCGGCAATGATGACAAGGTCGGAAGGCTGCCAGCCACTGGTCATATCGTCGAGACCTGTATAACCTGTAGGAATACCGGTGAGTCCACCCGAGTTCTTGGCGGCACGCTGCAGAATATCGACAGCGTCCTTGATGACAGGGTCAATCTGGGTATAGTCCTGCTTCATGTTGTTCTGCGACAGCGTGAAGAGTTCAGCCTCGGCATGCTGCATCAACTCGTCTACATCGACACTCTCGTCGAAGGCCTGTGTCTCGATATCAGAGGCATAATGGATAAGCTGGCGCTGAAGAGCTTTCTGAGCCAGGATGCGGGCATGATACTCGATATGGGCTGCCGATGCCACCTGCGAGGAGATATCCATGAGATAGGCGGCGCCGCCCACACGGTCGATCTCGCCCATCTTGGTAAGCTCGTTGACGAGCGTCATGATATCCACAGGACGCTCCTCCATATTCATCTTCTGTATGGCCTCATAGATTTTCTGATGGCGAGGCTCATAGAAGGTGGACGGCTTCAGCATCTCCGAAACCATAGAGAATGCATCCGAATCAACCATCAGTGCACCCAATACCACTCGCTCCAACCCGATATCCTGCGGCTGAAGATGAGCGTACTTGGTGTCTATCTGAGGTTTGGCGCTACTGCGGCGCCTGCTGTTGTCATTATTATTGTTGGTTGGCATTTTTTGTTTACTTGTTTTCTTCTTTTCGTTCTATTGTTTTCTTATTTCTTCTGAGGGCTGAAGAATTTAACTTCTTGCCAAGCCCATTACTTCTATAGAAACTTATTTCGCTGTAAAATGACTGTCTATCAAATTCAGCATCATGGCATATTCCACCTGCGTCACATTATGTCCGAGAAGCAGCCTCTTGAACTCAGCAATGCGACTGAATACTTTATTGCGATTATCCTTATTGACCAGGGCATAACCTCTCATGCTATCCTGCGCATCTTTAAGATGTCCTCTGCACCATTCTATGATACCCAGCAAGAAGAGTTCTTCGTTATAATCATCCACTTTCTCCTCTTGCAGCATCATGACGAGTTTGTTGAGTTCCTCTCCCGCCTTTTCTATTTCATTGTTGTCGAGCAATACACGAACAAGCAGTAGCATGTACATGCGGTTGTTGGGATATTTGTAATCCAACTCGTAAGCCACTTTCAGAGCCTCACTGTAAAGATATATGGAACGCAGACTGTCAATCTTGGAAAGAAGGAGCGAAGGATTATCGCCCAACTTATCGCTCAAGGCGTCGAAGATATCAAGCGCCTCCTTGTACTTGTCCTGCTGCAGATAGCATTTCACCAGCAACTTGCCTACTGCCACATTTCCCGGATTCTTATCAAAGATGGGTTTCAGCAAAAAGACTGCTATATCATAGCGTTTCCTAACATGCATCATACAGAGTGCCTTCAAGACGACGCCGTCATCAGAATCTAAACTGAAATTGCGCAAATAATGGTTGAGTTCTACATAATTCTTGCTTTTGGCAAGGAATCGGCATACGCTGAGATGTACATCATCCAAATCATCAAAATCGGTAAAGACATCGCTGCTCAGGAAAGCAGGATCGATCCAAGAATTACTTTCGTTGACAAACGGATTGGGGAAGCCATTGCGCATAGGAGCCAACTGGAAGAATCGGTAAAGATCCTGCAGATAGTTACGACGTAAGGCCACCGCATCATTTTGCAGAAAGTCGAAATCTTCGCTCTTGGGAGTTTTTACAGATGCCGGAAAAATCATATCCTTATACTGAGGCATACGCTCAAGAACGTCTTGCAAAGAGAAAAGAAGACTGTACTTGTCACCTTCGCTCATAGTTGAGCCTGCGATAGAAATCATAAAATCAGCTTTGTCGCCAAGAGTTTTCTTCAACTGGCTCATATCGGGATGGTCAATCGTGAAAGGCACAAACCAGTTGGAGAAGCGATGGAAGAAGGCATAATTCTTCATCTTGCTGAAGGTGGAATAGTTGACATCAAGTCCTGCATCCCTCCTAACCTGCATTTTCTCCATGGTCTTGTCCAACTTGTCCATAAGACGGTCTTCCATCTCGGAATCTACTATCTCCTCGACAGAGGTGTCCTCCAGTACGTTGCTCTTCATCATCTTGTAGCCATTGTGGCTCAACTTGATGAGATCGGGCATGATATTCTTGTCGATGTCAGCAGAAACCGAAGAGGTTTGCTGGCACAGGAAAATCTGCTTCTGCAACGACTGCAAATCCTTCTTCACCTGTTCGACCTGCTGTCCGTCCAAGAGTTTCTCCTTCATGTCGGCTGCATAGATGGAAGACCAGGGCATAGAGAGAGCCAAACCTATCAAGGCATGCTGGCGGATAACCTCACTGGCAGAAAGCTGATAGACAGAAAGCAACGTTTCCGACTTCTGTAGATCGAAACTCACAAGACAGGCCAACATCATGGCGCTCTCTATCATCAAAGCTGCTACCTGAGAAATCTTTTCCTCTACCAACAGAGTGGTTACATATTGAGAAATAGTACTGTTCCACTGATGGCTTACAAGAACAGCATCGAAAGCCTTGCGATAATCCTCGAAGGAAGCATCCGACTGTTCCAACCTCTGCAGAATCGACATCAGGTCGGTTCCCTTGATGCGGTTGGCTGCAGCCTTGAACACCTGGTTGGATGAAATTGCCCTTTCAAGCTCCACATGGTGCTCCAGTCTTAAAAGCCGTTCTACAAGAGAGGAGAAGACAGAGAGTGCATTGGGGTCCTTGCTGGCACATGCGAAAAAATGCAACATGCGGTTATAGTCGTCCAACAGGTCTTCCACCTCAGTCCGAAGGTCTGTCATGCTGAATTGAGTGTCAATAACAGACTTCAGCTGATATACATATTCATTAAAATGTTCCATGAGCTGGATCTTGTCCTGCTGATGTAGAACCAAATGTAAATCGCTTGACATCTTTACTGCTATTTAGTTTTTAATAGAGTTCGCTATGTTCTGATCGTGCTTACGCGGACTTCCGGCATGCTGATAACGAAGCTTTGGCAAGGCATCAACCGTGCGGGCATCAACACCGCAATTCTTGATAATCAAATCCTTGTAATGCTGCACTCCGTTCTTGTTGATACTGTCGACAGCCATATTGTAAGCCTTGACAAAGAGATTCAACTGCTGCTTGCGACGTGGTTCCTTCAAGGCCTCTGTACGGAAGGCGAACACACCCAGACGAACGTTCTTGTCACGGCTGTCCATCAACTTCACATGACCTTCAAGCCGAGCACGTGTGGCCTGAGGCTCAGAAAGGAGCACGGCATCCATCTCGTTGTTGAGCAACATCTTGAGTCGTATGTTCACATCATTGATCTGCACACGATAGACATCATATTTGGGATGTACGCTGTCGATGGCAAGAGTGGCAAGATAGTCGGTTGCAGAATAGCGGGTGATGGCAATCATCTTGTCAGACAACTGCTTGAGTTCAGAGATACGCGAGCGCTTGTTGGATATAATCTGCCAATAGGCAGAGGTCGCGATAGGAAAGGTAAGCTTTGTACCCTTGGACTGCAGACGTGCAGCCCTAACCAAATCTATCACCGAACCTTCTACTCGCTTGTTGGTCAGCGCAGTATCGCAGTCCATCTGTGCATTGAAATGACGCAGATGAACATCCACACCCAACGTATCAAAGAGATGAAAGTCCTTTGCCACAAGCACTGGCAGACAGTCGAGCGTAGGCATCACTCCCACCTTGAACGAGGCGCGGTCGATGCTGTCGAGCCGGGCTTTCTCTGCCTTGCTCAAACGCACACGCTTCTCATGAGAATCGCCACAACTGCTTATTCCCAACGCCGCACAACAAACGAATAACAATAAAAATATTTTCTTATTCATTATGAAATATTTTACTCCACATAAAGTACGAGTCCCTTCAGATATTCACCCTCTGGATGATAAATATTGATGGGATGGTCGGCAGGCTGATGCAACTGATGCAGGATTCTCACCTTTCTGCCCACCTGGGCTGCAGCCGTAAAAACAGCATTGCGGAAATTGTCCTTTGTGACCACTTGCGAACAGCTGAAAGTAAAGAGGATGCCTCCTTTCTTGATGCGCTGCAGGCCCTTCACATTGAGACGGGTATAGCCCTTCAATGCATTGCGCAGAGCAGCACGGTGCTTGGCAAAGGCAGGAGGATCGAGCACGATGAGGTCATACTGCTGGTCGTGCTCGTCAAGATATTTGAAAGCATCTTCGCAGAAAGCCTCATGACGGGCATCACCTGGGAAGTTGAGCGCCACATTATCGTTAGTCAACTCTATAGCCTTGGCACTGCTGTCTACCGAGTGTACCTGCTTGGCATCGCCACGCATGGCATAAACAGAGAAGCCACCTGTATAGCAGAACATATTGAGCACGCTCTTGCCCTTGGCATACTGCTCCAGGAGTGAGCGGTTCTCACGCTGGTCGACAAAAAAGCCAGTCTTCTGTCCGCGTAGCCAGTCGATATGAAACTTCAGTCCGTTCTCCATCGCCACATTGCTGGCATCGCCACCTACGAGGAATCCATTCTCTTGATGCAGGTCAGCTTTATAAGGCAGAGTTGTCTCGCTCTTATAATATACATTGGCAATACGTTCGCCCATCACCTTCACCAAAGCCTGGCAAATCTCATTGCGGCAGACATGCATGCCCACACTGTGCGCCTGCATCACGGCAGTAGAACCATAGCAGTCTATCACCAGTCCAGGCAGATAGTCGCCCTCGCCATGCACCAGTCGGTAAGTATTGTTGGTAGGACTGTCGGCTATACCTACACCGATACGAACATCGAGTGCAGACTGCAGACGCTCGCACCAGAAGTCTGTATTGATCTCTATATCCTCGAAGGAAAGCACACGTACGGCGATAGAGCCTATCTGGTAATGGCCCACGGCTATAAACTCGCCCGCAGCTGTGATGACTCTTACCGTCTCGCCTTCCTCGATGCCCTCGTCCATGTGATGAATGGCACCTGAGAATATCCAGGGATGAAATCGCTTGAGCGACTCTTCTTTTCCTCTCTTTAGAAATATCTGTTTATACATATTTTATTTTTATTGAACTTTAGCAAGTTCTGAAGTTATAGTAATTAAATCAGTTGTCACTCCCTTCGGCCGTTAGAAGTTATAGCCAACAGCCTTTTTGGTTGAATACTCAGCCTAAAACATATGACTTAGACTTCTCAAACTTCTCTAAATCCTTTAACTTCCCTATTTGCGAAAGTGTAGTTTATTACTTTACAACGTTTAAATAATAGGTGAAGATTGGGGCACTTCTTCACTCTTTGCCTCTTTATTCTTCACTTCTTCACTCTTTGCTTCCACCAGTTTCACTGGTTCCACGAGTTCATAATCCCCGTCGCGCGAGAGTCGCTGCAACTCTTCATATATCTTGATGCAAGTCCAGGCATCCGTAGCCGCATAGAGTTTCTGGGCATCTCGCAATATCGTCTGTTCCCAGTTGCTCAGGCGCTGTGCCTTGCTTATCTTCATATGAAAGAGGTTGGCATAGAGTTTCTGCAAACTCTTGTCCTCAATGCCAAACTTCTCTGCGACATCCTGCAGCTCCACAAAATTACCAGCCTTGAATTCCGCCCTGCGATGCAACTGCAACAGGTCGTCGTGCCAGGACAATCCCACCTTGATCACTTTCTTATCCTCCAACAATCGTATGATGGCAGGCGTAATGCCCGTCAAGTTCAGACGGAACAGGAAACAGGTGTCGTGCGTACTCACTTGCAGCAACGACACCTCATATCTTTGACCCTTCTTGAACGAAGGACGAGTTTCTGTATCAAAGCCTAATATCTTCTGGCTCAGCAGATAATCCACAGCCTTCTCAGTCTCGCCAGGGGTGATAATCGTTATGATACGACCCTGAAACAACACTTTCGGAAGACCAGTAATTTCGCGCTTATCGAACTTTTTAAATAGAATCTTCATTAATCTTTTCTTACTTTCGATTGCAAAATTAAGAAAAAATGACGAGAAAATGACGAGTTTCTCATTTATTTTCTCTAATTTTGCAGATAAATAAATAATTGTATAAAAAATGGCAAAGAAAAAAACGCAACGCAAGGCAAAATCATTCAGCGAGGCCTTAGGCTTGGAATATTTGTTCAACAACACTATAACTGACTTCTTTTTAGGATTAATTCTCTTCTTCGCATCTGTTTACGTCATCATTGCTATGGTGTCGTTTCTCAATACGGGGGCTGCCGACCAAAGTATATTGGAAGATTTGCAACAGGGCGAATGGATCAATACCGGACGACAGTTTCAGAACTATTGCGGCTCCTGGGGTGCCATCATCTCCTATTGGCTCATGTCGGTCAACTTTGGTTTCCCAGCCTTCCTGCTGCCTTTGTTCTGCGTGCTGGTGGGCTTTCAACTCATGCACGCCTATAAAATCAATCTGCTGAAATGGTTTCTGTGCATGATGGTGGTTATGTTCTGGAGCTCGGTAACTTTTTCCAAGCTCCTTACACCACTTATGGGCGACCTTATCTTCAATCCTGGCGGTAAACATGGACTTTTCGTCGTACAGCGGCTCGAAGACATCATGGGGCCTCCGGGACTCACAGCCATCCTGCTCATCGTTGCCGTGGCATTCCTCACCTATCTTACTACCGAGACCATCACGGTCATCAGAAAGGCACTCAACCCTATAGGATACATAACCAAGAGGGTGTCTTTCGAAATTACCAATCACAAGAAAGATGAAGAGGAACCAGTTACCGACGAGGCAGAGGACAATCAGGACGAACCCGTAGAGGAGGAAGATGAAGACCTGCCAAGCACCGTGCTCGAGGAGTTCAAAGACCCTGAACCTGCACAGGTGATCGACCTCGACGTGAACCCAGAAGAAGGTCTCAAGAAAGACGACAACACGCAGACCGAAAGCTCTATAGAAGAAAAGTCGCTGTTAGAGAAACAGCGTGAGCTTCGTGCCCAGAAGGCTGAACAGGAGGCAAGGGACGCCAACAAGGTCGCAGGAGGAAATATCGATATGGATATATCCATAGCTGCCGGCGACGAAAAGGCACACGGAACGGTGGTAAGCAATGTGGAGCATCTCAATACACCTATCAACCCCAAGGAGCCCTTTACCAAGTACAAGTACCCCACCCTGAGCCTGCTCAAGAAGTACGAGGACAACGGTAACTATATCGACGAGGCAGAACAGATAGCCAACAAAAACCGCATCATCGAGGTGTTGGGCAACTTTGGTGTTACCATACGTACCATAAGAGCTACGGTAGGTCCTACCATCACACTCTACGAGATACAGCCTGCCGAAGGTGTGCGCATCAATAAAATCAAGAATCTCGAGGACGACATCGCCCTGAGCCTTGCCGCCTTGGGAATACGTATCATCGCACCTATCCCAGGCAAGGGAACCATAGGTATCGAGGTGCCTAATGCCAAACCAAACATCGTGAGCATGGAGAGCATCCTCAACTCCAGAAAGTTCCAGGAAACAAGGATGGAACTTCCTATCGCTTTGGGTAAGACCATCACCAACGAGGTGTTCATGGTCGACCTGGCAAAGATTCCTCACCTGCTCGTTGCCGGTGCTACCGGTCAGGGTAAGTCTGTAGGTCTGAACGCCATCATCACCTCTTTATTATATAAGAAGCACCCCAACGAGTTGAAGTTTGTGCTTATCGACCCTAAGAAGGTGGAGTTCAGCGTTTACTCACGCATCACTAACAAGTTTATGGCAGCCTTGCCCGATGAGGAAGAGCCTATCATTACCGATGTTACCAAGGTGGTCCGCACACTCAACAGTCTGTGTGTGCTCATGGACAGCCGATACGACTTGCTGAAGAAGGCCGGAGCCAGAAATATCAAGGAGTATAACCAGAAATATATCAACCACAAACTGCGTCTCACCGACGGACATGAGTACATGCCTTACATCGTAGTTATTATCGATGAGTTTGGCGATCTGATCATGACCGCAGGCAAGGAAGTCGAGTTGCCTATTGCACGCATCGCCCAGCTGGCACGTGCCGTCGGTATACACATGGTGATAGCCACCCAGCGTCCAACCACAAGCATCATCACGGGTAATATCAAGGCCAACTTCCCTGGCCGTATCGCCTTCAAGGTTACAGCAGCCATCGACTCCAAGACCATCCTCGACCGTACTGGTGCCAACCAGCTGATAGGACGAGGCGACATGCTTTATCAGGGAGGACAGGAGCCTGTACGTGTACAGTGTGCCTTCGTTGATACTCCCGAAATAGAGCGCATCAACGAGTACATCTGCGAACAGCCCGGTCCTATCGAACCTATGGAACTGCCTGAGCCTGCCAACGATGATAATGCCACAGGAGCAGGAAACGTGGATACACGTAATCTCGACGCATTCTTCGAGGAAGCTGCCCATGCCATTGTCCTATCGCAACAGGGAAGTACCAGTATGATACAACGCCGATTCTCTATCGGTTACAACCGTGCCGGACGACTCATGGACCAGCTTGAGGCTGCCGGCATTGTAGGAGCAGCACAAGGCAGCAAGCCAAGAGAGGTGCTCGTTCAGGATGAGAACCAACTCAACAACCTGCTGGCTGCACTCCGTGGACAGTAATTCAAGAAAAAGAAACGAAGGATATTTCCAAAAGAAAAGAAGGAAAATCATTTTCTTTGGTCTATCGGAAATATCCTTCCAATAAAATATCAGGATTAATAGAGTTAACACACTAAAAACATGAAGAAAACAATTCTTATCGCACTCATGGCCCTGATAGGGCTAAGTGCATTTGCCCAGAGCGCCAAACAGGTACTCGACAGAACAGCCAAAGTGATAGGCAACAAGAGCGGTGCAAGCGCCAACTTCACCATATCAAATGCGAAAATTGGTTCGAGCAGCGGCACCATTGCCATCAAAGGAAACAAATTCAATGCCCGTACACCACAGGCCATCGTATGGTTCAACGGAAAGACCCAGTGGACATATCTGAAGAAGACCAACGAGGTAAACATCTCTACCCCAACCCAGGCTCAACAGATGGCAATGAACCCCTATACCTTTATTAATATATATAAGACAGGATATAAAATGGACATGAAGAAAAGCGGCAACAACTATCAGGTTCATCTGACAGCGCAAAACCAGAAACGTTCAGTTGCCGAACTATACATCACCATCAATCAGAAAACCTATGTTCCCTCGCAAGTCAAGATGAGACAAGGCAAAACATGGAGCACCATCAAGGTGAGCAACTTCAAGGCACGCAGCATACCGAACAGTTCGTTTGCCTTCAACGCCAAGGAGTTCCCTTCGGCTGAAGTCATCGACCTCAGATAATAACCCTAAAAGGAACCTCAAAGCAAGCACCTACCTGCCTATATATAATAAGGTGTTTCACAGCTATAGCTTCCCCGTTTAAGAAAGTTGTGTAAGATTTAAATACAGGAAAGCTTAGTAAACAAAGGAGAAATGTAAGGAATTTGGAGAAATTACAAAAATTATTTGTAATTTCTCCAAATTTGTTTTGTAGTTACAAATAAAATGTCTATCTTTGCATCGTAAACAAATAAAAACAAAGCGAATGAGTGATCAAGAAGCATACAATAGACTACTGGAAACGGGCATACGCCCATCCAAACAAAGGTTGGCTATCATGGACTGGCTCATCAATCATCCCATCCATCCCACGGTAGAGGATGTTTACCAAGGACTGTACAAGCAGATTCCTACTTTGAGCAGGACTACAGTTTACAACACCCTACGAATGCTGAGCGAAAAAGGAGCGGCACAGATGATCACCATCGACGAGCACCGCGTGTGCTACGATGGAAATCCTAAAAGTCACGTTCACTTTTTCTGCAAGAAATGCGGACGAGTCATCGACATGATGGATGAAGACGCACCACAGTTGCAACACGAGATCTGTATCGATGGCAACCTCGTGCAGGAACAGCAGCTCTACTACAAGGGCATCTGTGCAGACTGTATTGCCGATATGAAACAGACCGCTTTGCAAGAGCAAGAAACAAGAATTAATTAACAACAATTATATAACAATTAAAATACAAAGCATTATGAAGAAGAAATTTATTTGTACTGTTTGTGGTTATATCTACGAAGGTACTGAGGCTCCAGAGAAGTGTCCTATCTGCAAGGCTCCTGCCAGCAAGTTCAAGGAGATGGAGGATGCTGTAGACGACGATATGACATTTGCTACTGTTCACGTGTTGGGCCAGGCCTACAAGGACAGCGTTAACGAAGATGTTATCAAGGGTTTGAAAGACCACTTCAACGGTGAGTGTGGCGAGGTTGGTATGTACTTGGCTATGGCACGTCAGGCTGACCGTGAGGGCTATCCTGAAATAGCAGAGGCTTACAAGCGCTATGCTTACGAGGAGGCAGACCATGCTTCACGCTTTGCCGAGTTGCTCGGCGAGGTATTGGGCGACACCAAGAGCAACCTCGAGGCACGTATTGCTGCCGAGAAGGGTGCTTGCGAGGACAAGTTCCGTATCGCCAAGCTGGCTAAGGAGCAGGGTTCTGATGCTATCCACGACACCGTTCACGAGATGGCAAAAGACGAGGCTCGCCACGCTGCAGGATTTGCAGGTCTCTACAAGAGATACTTCAAGTAAAGAAAGCCGAGATGAGACCATTCTCATCACGACAACATACAAGAGGATCCTTTCTTTGCAAAGGGTTCTCTTTTTTTGTCTTGTCAACAACTTGTATACTCTACTCTTTCTGGTAAATAAGATTTATAATAGAGTGAATAAACTTTCTAATGCCAAATCCTCTCAACTCGCAATAGCAAGAATTCTTATACTGCATTAATAAGTAACAAAATGTTGTGAATACAAAAGTAGGTAAATCGGAAAATAATCCTTGAATTCCTCACGAAGAATTTTAAGAGCTTTTCTAATTCTATAATCAACCGTTTTTGGTGAAACATTCAGTTTTTCTGCAATTTCTTGATATGTACAATCGTGAAAACGATGTAGAACAAAAGCTTCTCTATATTTATCAGGTAATCTACCTATTGCCATTTGAATCATTTCCAGCAAATTCTCTATTGGGTAATCGGCAAGTTCTGTACAGCGATTTTCGGAAATCATCTCTGCATACAAATTTTCTCTTCGCTTCTTGGCAGAATTTTGCTCAATCTTAGTAAGACATTTTAAATGCACAGCTTTATAAAGAAAAGCTGAAAGACTGGTATGAAAAAACAGTGTATCATGATGTTCCCATAACCACAACAACACATCTTGCACAATCTCTTCTACATCTTCAAATGTTACAAACTGATAAGCATAGAGACACAAAGGCTGATAATATCGATGAAAAATGAAATTAAAGGCATTCTTGTCTCCATCTATCAGACGTGACAAATAATAATTCTCGTGTTCTATAAACGATTCATTTTTCATCATAAGAGAATAGGTTTATGTACTCTAAAATAGCATTGCGGGTACAAAAATAAATAAAAATACTATTATATCAAAAAAAACTTATGATTTTTTTTTAGGAACATGCCTTTTTGCTCAGTCTTATAAATATAAAAACAAAAAATTTAGAACATGGACAAGAGACATACACAAGAGTTGCTTCCTCTATATTTTGAGAACAAACTCAATGAAGAAGACAGACAAGCTGTAGTAGAATGGCTACAAGAATCTCAGGCACATCAGACTATAGCTGATGACATGGCTCATATATATATAGGTATTGATGCACTCTATATCAAACAAAATACTGATGCAGATAAGGCTTTCAGAAAAATTCAAGGCAGAATTTTAAGACAACGGATGAAGATGGCCTTAACCTATATTGAGCGTATTGCCGCTATATTACTGATACCAGTATTAATACTCTGTGCTTGGCAATTCCATCAAACACAAAACAAGAAAGCCAGTATACTAAGTTTTACTGCTAATCCTGGTATGACGGCAAAAGTACAACTACCTGATGGAAGTATCGTTATGCTGAATTCTAATTCCACATTAACCTATCCGACTCAGTTCAGCGATAAGCAGCGTGAAGTAAACTTATTAGGAGAAGCTTATTTTGAGGTGACCAAAGACACAAAGCACCCATTTGTTGTTACGACTCCTTACCAAGCCAACATCAAAGTATATGGCACACAATTTAATGTAGAAGCCTACGAAAAAGACCAAACATTAACAGCCACACTGAAAGAAGGAAGCATAGCCCTCTCCTATATTGGAAAAGATGGCAAGATGCAGGAACAGCTATTACTGCCAGGACAAGCTATCACCTATCGCAATAACAGTCAACCAACTATCATTTCGAAAGCTCAAATAGACATGGCAACCTCATGGACAATAGGAAAACTCATTTTCCGTAACACACCTTTTAAAGATGTAATACGACAATTAGAAAAGAGTTTTAATGTACAGTTCAGGGTCCACAATACAAATGTCTACAAGAATTGCTTTACCGGAACACTTGAGAACCAACATCTTGACAGAATTCTCTATGTCTTGGCACAAACATCGGACATGAAGTTCAAACATCTGCCTGCAGATAAAGCATCCAACAATGCTCAAATTATAGAAATCTATTAACAAAAAAACATTGAATTATGAAAAGAAATACATCGTAAAAATAATAAAAAATGCAGGAAAGTATTGGCGTACCCTCCTGCACAAGTTTAGTCCTTATTCTTCTGCCCAACCCGGCAGACAATAATTTACTTTAAAACCTCATACAAAAATATGAATATTTTTTTTAGTTTAGTACAAAGTCGTAAAAAACTAACACTTTTTATGCTTTTTTGTTTAATAAGCATCAGTGTTTCTAACTTAAAGGCTCAGAATGTAACACTATCTCATCATCCTAAATCTTTAAAAGAAGCAATGAATGAGATTGAAAAACAGACTGGCTACAAGTTTTTCTACAACAACAGTCAGATTAATGTAGATAAAATCATTAGTTTCTCTTCTAAGAACGAGAAACTCAGTTCTGTGCTCGCTCGTATATTCAAAGATACTAATATTAGCTATAAGATAGCAGAGAAAACCATTCTTCTGAGTATAAAGAACAATACTCATAACCCAGAAAAGAAGGTAAAAACCCAAGTGGTTTCTGGTGTCATTAAAGATGACAATGGCGAATGTGTAATTGGAGCGACCATAAAAGAAAAAGGAACAAAAAATGGTACAGTGACAGATCTTGACGGCAACTTTACCCTCGAAGTTAATCCAGGGGCTATGCTGGAAATATCTTACATCGGGTACACTACACAAACAGTAAAAGCGGAAAGAAAGGTTTCTGTCACTCTTAGAGAAAACACTTTAGCTATGGACGAAGTGGTTGTTGTCGGCTATGGTATGCAAAAAAGTCTGATTTGACTGGTTCTGTGGTTTCCATCAACTCAGAATCTCTTGAAAGCCGTCCAAGTCCTAATATTATCCAATCATTGGAGGGCGCTGTACCAGGTCTAAACATTTCTACAACAGGAAACAACGCAGAAGGTTCATCTGCAGTAACCCGCATCCGTGGTGAGAAGTCTATATCTGCAGGTAACAAACCGCTCATCATCCTTGATGGCATTCCATTTGATGGTCCTTGGTCAGAGCTTAATCCAAATGACATCAAATCGATAGAAGTTCTAAAAGATGCATCATCTTCTGCCATTTATGGTGCCCGCGGAGCAAATGGTGTGATTCTTGTAACTTCTAAACGCGGAGAAAAAGGAAAATTGTCTATTTCTTATAATGGTTATATTACTGTAGACAACGCTTACAACCTTCCTAAGTTAATGAATGGTGAGCAATTCTATAAGTATAAGGAAGAAGCCTTGCGTTTGGCTAATACCACCACCCCAACTCCAGAAAACCCAACTCCATGGATGGGCTCTTTCACTCAAACCGAGCTTGACATGCATACTGCTGGTGAATCTACCGACTGGCTAAAAGAGGTAACGCAAACAGGTATTAAAAAACAGCATAACCTTTCTTTACGAGGTGGTACAGAAAAGACAAGATTCTTCATCTCACTCAACTACACCGACAACAAGGGAACAGCCAAGGGAAATCATTTTCAGCGCTACAATGTACGCTTCAATTTAGACCAAGACTTTACTTCCTGGTTACACTTCTCTACGTCCACTCAGTTGGGACGTTACGACCGTGGTGGAAGCACAGCCACTTTCTGGCGTGCATTCCGAATGGTACCATTGGCACGAGCATACAACGAAGATGGCAGCATCCCCAATGCATCATGGGAAGACTCCAGTGAGGCTTTTGCTGTTAATCCACTCAGTGCCCTGAACAACAAGAGCAAGGATATACGCATGAAAGTTATCACAAATAATTCTATAGAAATAAAATGCCCATTTGTCAAGGGTTTAAGTTACAAACTTAATACGGGCTATACCTATTCTAACAGTTCCTGGAAACAATACCAAGGACAAGACACCTATTATGGCGCAAGAAGCAATGGTATTCTTGATACAGATGATTGGCATACAGAAGATTGGATTGTTGAAAATATCCTTAACTATGACAACACATTTGACAAACACCATATTTTTGTGACAGGACTTTATTCCGCACAGAGCAAGGTGTTCGAACAAAACAAAATGAGCGGTAAGGGATTCCCCAACGACGTGATGGGATACTATCAGATGAATAAAGCAGTCACCTCTTCGGGCTCCCAGTCATATACCAAAGAAAACCATCTATCACAGATGCTGCGTATCAACTATGCTTATGATGAGCGCTATCTGCTCACATTGACAGCTCGCCGTGACGGATACTCTGCCTTTGGTTCTGACAGCAAGTTTGGCGTTTTTCCTTCAGTGGCTGTTGGTTGGAATATCTCAAACGAGAAATTCTTCCGTGGCAAAGAAATCAACAATGTAATTACCAACTTGAAGTATCGTTTATCATGGGGTCGCAATGGTAATGAGGCTATCAGTGCTTATACCACATTACCCAACCTCTCTACTTTCAACTATTTGAATGATGATCACTCTGTGCTATATGGTTTCTATCCACAAAAGTTAGCTTCTCCAAATTTGGGTTGGGAAACCACCTCGTCCCTCAATACAGGTATCGATATTTTTCTTTGGAATGGTCGCATACAGAGTAGCCTCGACTTCTATTGGAGTAAGACTAAAGACCTGCTATTAAGCCGTTCTATACCAACTATCAATGGAACTGGCTCTATTACCGAGAATATTGGCTCAACCAAGGGTAATGGTTTTGAATGGCAAATTGTTTCAAACAACTTGCGTACAAAAGATTTCTCATGGCAAACAACCCTCAACATTTCACACAACCATACAGAAATTGTAGATGTTGGTATTTATGATGAGAAAGGCAAGCCTATCGATGATGTAGCCTCAAGATGGTTCATCGGCAAACCCATCAGCGTATATTACGATTACAAGAAGATAGGAATCTGGCAAATTACAAATCCTGACAATCCTGAAGGACCACAAGATGAGCGTAATGTAAACTCTATACCAGGATATATAAAGTATCAGGATCTTGATAATAATGGTCTCATCAATACAGATGACCGCCAGATTATTGGTTCTACAGAACCCAAAATAAGATTCGGTATTAACAACAAATTCACATATAGAGACTTCTATCTGAGTTTCTTCTTCACAGGTCAGTGGGGACAAACGGCACCTAATGCTCTTTATGACTGTGCAACCAATTCATACCGACAGAATCGCCTGATGGTAAACTTCTGGACTCCAGAAAATCCAACAAACGATTATCCAAAGAACTCTCTGGATACTTCTGTCAACCCAATGAATGCAAGTTTTTATGAGAAGACAGATTACTTGCGTCTTGCGGATCTTACTTTTGGTTATACTGTACCAAAGAAATGGCTCAGTAACATTTTCATTAGACGCATAGAGGCTTATGTAAACATGCGCAATCTCTTTACATGGACCAGTTGGACAGGTATGGATCCCGAATTCATTTCAGAACAGTATGCCACACCTCCTGTACGTTCATTCACATTTGGTTTGAAGTTAGATTTTTAATAAGAACACAGATAAACAAAATATACAATGAAAAAATATATAGGTTTAATGTTACTCCCTCTAATTACTTTTTTGGGAGTAAGTTGTGACGAAAAGAGTTTCTTGGAAGAGAAGCCTAAGGCGGAGTTATATCCAGAAAACCTGCTACTCAACTATGAAGGTTTCAAATCCATGAACGTAACCCTTTACGGTATGGCACGTGCCGAATATCGCAGAGCTGATGCGCTGGGAGGTAGTATACCACAAGTATTACTTTCTGCCTGGGATGGAGGCACCGATGTATCATGGGCCAACAACTCATCTTCTGCCGTGCAGTTTATGTATAACCCCAAATTAATAGATCGCACAGACCTCAGTATTTTCAGCAACATCTTCCAATGGTGCTATCGCATCATCAACACCGCAAACATGGTGATTACCAGAGCTGAAAATAGTAACGTTGACTGGAAGGGGAGTACTCCCGAAGCAAGAGAGGCCAACAAAAATGAGGTCTTAGCAGAAGCTCGTTTTTTCCGTGCATGGAGTTATCGCCACTTAACCTTGACTTTTGGCGCCGTACCACTTTCGACAGAAGAAATCACAGGATTAAACTATCGCAATGACTGGGAGCGCAACTCTGTAGAGGAAATCCGTGAGGTAATGGAGAAAGACCTGACATTTGCTGTTGAAAACCTTCCCATGCGAGCAAGTAGCAACAGCAAGGTTTCACAGGCTTTAGCTCGCCATTATCTGGGCGAACTATATCTGGCAGAAGGAAAATCAAAGGAGGCTGTAGAAACATTGCGTCCTTTGTGCGAGGGCAATGAATACGCACTGATTACCAAACGGTTTGGTGTCAACGCAAAAAATCCTGGTTGTCCATTCATTGATTGTTTCCGTACTCCTATGTATGCAGATGGAAACACAGAAGTTCTCTTTGCCTTCGTCAATACAGAACCCGAAAACAGTTCGTATGGTACAGCTGAGGTATATATGAAGAGTACATATAAGGGATATTACTCAAATGATGGAGTCATCAAGAAGAGTAACCTCAAGAACCCAGACTATACAAGTGGCGTATGTACTTGGCCTCAAGCCTTTTGGTTGGCTAATGGAGGAAAAGGAGCAAGCCGTTTGGCTATGTCACGTGGCACAATGCGTCTCTACAACTATAAAGACATGGGTACCCAAGACGATCGCATCGGAAAATACGCCATGGTTTGGAATATTTACGAAGTTAATGCTGATGGTAAAATAGAGGAATACCTGAACAAAGGAAAGGCTGTAGTGGATACTACAGTAACAGCCGCCATGTTGGATGACAACAAAACAACCATCAAGAAATGGAATTGGCCATCTACACGTAAATGGGATTATACCGCTCCGGTAAAAGCCAATGGCGATAAGGATGGATGTTATCAAGACATTTCTTATCTCCGCCTGGCTGATACTTACCTGCTCTACGCCGAAGCCTTATACAAGCAAAATAAAGCAGAAGAAGCCATCAAGTGGATCAACAAAGTAAGAAATCGTTCTAATGCGGTTAGCATCACTGAAAGCGACTTGCTTTCTGGTGGCTTAGACCTAATCTTAGATGAAAGAGCTCGCGAACTGTATTCAGAAGAAGAGCGCCGCGAGACTTTGATTCGCGTTTCACAAGAAGGTGGTAAGGATGAGCGTGCTCTTGACAATTATTTTAAGCGCCGTACCCGCGCACTCAATGAAATTGCAGGCCGTGATGCTCGTGGAATGAACGATTATGAAACTCCTGTTTTGTTCCCTATTCCTCACAAGTTTATTGAGTCAAATACAGGTCGTCCTTTGACAAATAACCCAGGCTATAAGAATTAGTATTTTTAAGTTTTAACCCTTTGAGGGGGAATTTCTGCAGTATTGTAGAGATTACCCCCTCGAATTAAATAAAATCCTGATATCTTATGATGCTATATTTTACCATCTCAATAGCCATCATCGTGATTACGGCTATTGCTCTTTATCGAAAGCTAAACCCTCAGGGCATTCTTATAACAGCAGGATTAGCAATGTGCATCATTTCTTTATTTGCGCTCGGTAATTCTATTGAACTGAAACACCCTACAGGGAATGCAGGTTTCGATATCATTAAACTCATAGATGAAACTTTCGTTAACAACATCTCTCGTGCTGGTTTAATGATCATGACTATTGGTGGATATGTGGCTTTTATGAATCACATTGAGGCAACTCAAACATTGGTTAGATTATCTATGAAACCACTTTCCTTTATGCGCCGCTTCCCCATGTTGGCAGCCGTACTTACCATTCCTATAGGCCAGATGCTTTTCATCACCACTCCATCAGCTACAGGTTTAGGTCTACTCTTGGTCGCATCCATCTACCCTATTCTTACCAGTTTGGGGGTAAGCAGACTAACAGCACTCTCCATGATTGCTGCCACCACATTGTTTGACCAAGGTCCCGGTTCTGCAAATACAGCATTAGCAGCCCAACTGATAGGTATTAACAATGTAGAATACTTTATCACTCACCAATTACCGCTTGTCATCCCTACTGCCATCATTGTAATGATTACATTCTGTATATCCAACTGGTATTTTGATAAATATTCGCCCCAAGATAACGGCGAAAATGTCAATGTTGAAGCCATTTCGACCACAGCACCAGCATTTTATGCGCTATTCCCTATCCTACCACTCATTTTGCTGGTTGTTTTTTCACCATATGTGGGACTGATTAATCCTCCTATTAAGCTGGATACTACTACAGCCATGTTTGCCTCACTGTTTACAACGATGCTGATTCATCTTTTACGTATTCGTCATATAAAAAAAGTGTATGAATCTATCAGTGCTTTTTGGAAAGGAATGGGCAATGTGTTTGGCAAAGTTGTAACCTTAATTGTTGCCTCAGAGATTTTCTCTAAAGGTCTCATTCAGCTTCATTTTATCGATAGCCTTATCCAATTATCTACAGGAGCAGGGTTCAGCGAGTTGACCATTGTCATAGTATTTAGCCTTATTATCTTTGGTGCTGCCGTCCTTATGGGAAGTGGAAATGCTGCCTTTTTTTCGTTTGGTCCATTGATGCCAGGAATAGCTACACAGCTGGGTATTCCTTCATACATCATGATATTACCTTCCCAGTTGGCATCAAGCATGGGACGTTCGGCGTCTCCTATTGCAGGTGTAATTGTAGCTATTGCAGGTGTGGCAGGGGCCTCCCCTATCGAACTGGCCAAACGAAATCTTGTTCCACTTACACTTAGCGTTATATTCTTAATCACCTATCATATCATAACATTATAAACACTTACTTATGAATCATTTAAAAATCATTAGAAATGCTCATATATACGCACCCGAAAACCTGGGTATGAATGATATATTACTATGTGGCAATAAAATTGCCTTGATAGACAAAAAAATTGAACTTTCGGGCATTAGAATAGAAACATTTGACGCTGAAGGAAAAATTGTAACACCAGGCTTTATTGATCGACATGTGCATGTGATTGGAGGTGGAGGTCAGCAGGGATTCGCATCTCTTGCCCCAGAAGTTACTGTAAGTGAACTTATAAACTGCGGTACAACTTGCGTATTAGGACTTTTGGGAACAGATGGTTTTGTCAAAGACCTTCCTACACTCTATGCAAAAGTGAAAGGGTTAAGCCAAGAAGGTTTATCTGCCTATATGCTCACTGGATATTACGGCATCCCTACACCAACTCTCACCCACAGCGTTGCAGAAGACCTTATATATATAGATAAGGTAATAGGATGTAAACTTGCCATGAGTGATGATCGAAGTTCGTTTCCTACAGAAGAAGAAATCCTGCGCCTCATCAATCAAGTACGACTGGGAGGATTCACTTCTGGAAAAGGAGGATTTCTCCATATTCATTTGGGCAATCTTCCATCAGGCATTTCTCTGTTATTGGATATTGCCAGAAAGTATCCAACACTCATCAAATATTTGTCACCTACCCACATGATACGTACCGAAATGCTATTCCAACAAGCCATGGAATTCGCTAATATGGGAGGAAATGTAGATTTTTCTACGGGAGGTACCCGTTTCCAATTACCACATCTTTGCGTAATGGAAGCTTTGCAAAATGGTATTACCATTGAACGAATCACTTTTTCGAGTGATGGACATGGCGGTGTAAGACGCTTCAATCCTCAAACAGGGGAAGACTCCTACCGACCTGCTCCTCTCGATTTGAACTTCAAAGAAATGAAGGCGTTAGTAAACGAATGCAACTTACCTTTGGAACAAGCATTAAAATTAATTACAGAAAATCCTGCCCGCCACATGAACCTTGTCAGCAAAGGAGAAATAGTAGTAGGCAAAGATGCAGACCTCTGTTTTCTAAACAATCAACTCGATATTACCGATGTTATTCTGAATGGAGAATTCGGTATGAAGGACCAGGTTATTATTAAAAAAGGTAGATACGAAAAATGAAAACAAAAATATTTTTACTAATAAGCCTAACTATGCTTATAATGTCATTAAGCGCCAAGGCTGACAATAAACAATTAGAGCGAGGTGAAGGTATGTTTACCTTTCAAGATCCCAAAAATAAAGATCTAAAACCAGTAGATGTACATTACTACATCCCTGAGGATGGGAATATCACAACATGTCCTATCATCTTTGTTTTCCAAGGTAATGATAGGGACTATACCTATTTGATGGATACTTGGGGAAAAGATGCCAAAGACAAGCACTATATGGTTTTCATCCCTCAATTCAACATGAAAGACTATCCGCTACATCTATACCAAGAAGTAGGAGTAATGGATAAAAAACACACCGTCCTTACACCTAAGAATAAAACCACAGCAAGCATGGTAGACCGTATCTTTGAATATATCAAAGGACATACCTCCACGCTTCGCAATGATTTTCAGATTTATGGTCATTCGGCAGGTGGTCAGTTCGTACAACGTTTTATGCTCTTTCACGATAGTCCATATGTTTCCCGCGCAGTTATAGGAAGCCCCGGATGGTACACTTTCCCTGATAAATCTATCAATTTCCCATACGGCATCAAGGATATACCTTATATAGACAGCACGACTTTAAAATGTTATCTGAATAAGGATATTGTCATACAGACTGCCACTCTTGATACTGTTCGTGAATGGTTTTTGCGTAAAACCCCAGAGGCAGATGCTCAAGGCAGGAATCGTTTGGAACGTGGTAAACGTTTCTATTCTTACTGCCAGAAATATGCCGCGCAACATAATTGGCCTTTCCGTTGGCGCATGCAAACCGTAGTAAATGTAAATCATGATGCAATCCTTATGGGAAAAGCAGCCTCTGATATTCTCACCCAGCCTACTGATGAGTTTTTTATGACTCCAACCCTAAAAAACATAAGAGAAAATGGTAAAATATCTACCTATCAAGAGGTAGAAGATTATTTGATTAATCTGACAAATAAACATCCCAAACAGGCTACTCTTCATACATTCGGTAAAACTTTAGAAGGAAGAAACGTAATAGGTTTGCATATTGGCAGCACAAAAGAAAATGCTATTAAAATATGGATACAAGGAGGGCTTCATGGAAATGAGCCTGCTCCTGTCGAATCAGTATGTATGTTAGCCCAATACCTTCTGGAGACAGAAGAAGGAAAACGTCTTGCCAAAAATTTAAATATTCTATGCTTGGCTGTGGCTAATCCTGATGGCTACAACAAACAGGAACGCAATTCTGGAAATGGACTGGATCTCAACAGAGACATGACCAAGATGAACGATCCCATGACACATCTTCTGAAAAGGGCATGGATTCAATTCAGACCCGATGTGTCTTTTGATATTCATGAATACAACCCTCGCCGAAAGGAAATAAAAAAATTCTATGGCAAACCTTTAGAAACCAAATATGATGTACTACTTATGACAAGCGGTCACCCTAACATTAGCCCATGTATCAAGAATTTACAACAACAGCTATTTGACATTTCTATGAAAAGAACGTTGGAAAAGAATGGGTATTCTTATGCTCCTTATTTCACTCCTTTCGTAGAAAATGAGAAAATGAATGCACGAATAGAGGCCAAGAGTCCCCAATCAAGCGCAACTTGGAATGCTCTTGCTGGTTCAATATCGCTATTTGCAGAAATCAAGGGAATAGGATTCGGAGAGAAACTTTTTGCCAAACGTGCAATGATTGGTTTTATATTAGCATGCGACGTTTTGAAATCTGCAAGTAACCGCCGCAACTGGATTATGAAGAGTACTCGAAACAAGGAATCATCAAACTCAAAAAACGATTCTCTTGTAGTTACTTTTCAATCGAACACGAAAGAGGTTTACTATGATTTTGTAAATTGGGAAAATGGTGAGATTATTACCCATAAGATGACTGGGCATAATGCACTACAACCTGTTGCTCTCATCAAAAGGGACACTCCCAAAGGATATCTGTTGAAAACTTCTCAATGCTTACCCATCATCAATCGACTAAAACTTTTGGGCATAAAAATGGAATCCTTGAATAGAACAGAATCTGTAAAGGTAGAAGAATATAAAGTCACAAAAGTAAATCGCCAAGACAGGCTTTGGGAAAAGATTCATCCAAGTCATGTAGAAACAAAAATCATTAAGAAAAAAATAAAGCCATCCAAAGGCTGGATATATATTAGTATTCAACAACCTCTAAAAAATCTTATTACTACCCTTCTGGAACCAGAAAGCGTTAATGGTTTTGTTGCTTTTGACGTGATTTCTGTATCAAAAAACAAGAGTTTACCTTGGGTAAGAGTTTGCGAATAGATAATCTCTCATCACGACACCATAAAAGAGAATCCTTTCTTTGCAAAGGGTTCTCTTTTTTTGTTCTATCAACATATAATTTTACGTGCAATAAAGTGCCTGCCTACTTTTGGTCTTCCACATTGTTATGTAAAGAATCAGGCTTGATGCTCCGCTGAGAACAGGATTCGAAGATGTCGATGGCAACGATTGTATGTAAGCAATCATTTTATCTCACCAAAGAACGATATATTACAGAGGCATAAGTCACCAATCTGAAATAGACTTGAACCAACAAAGGTGGTCTGACATTGTTTTTACCAAAACTCGTGGCATTATGTACACCAGACCAACGATGGATGGCACATGGCTCATCTATGAGATGAAGCTTTTTGCGCCATATTGCACTATACTGAAAGTACTTATCGTGTCCTGCCACATGGGAAGGAATTGGTAAATAGTATTTTAGCTCATTCTTAGAAAATCCCATGCAGAAGCCATAAATACCCATACCTTTTGGAGCAAAGAAAGGGATATGGTGTTCATATATCAGTTTTTGCCCAATCTTCAATTTCTCATCCCCAAAATAAAAAGCGGTAGCTACTAAACCACCATATTTACGTAACACAGACAAAGACTTGTCTATTTTTGAGGGAAGCCATACATCATCTTGGTCTGCCAGAAACAGATAGTCGCCAGTAGCTTTGGTAATGGCATTCTCAAAATTAGAGGATGCTAATCGATTAGCTTTAAAATACTTATACTTGGAATAATTTTTATGATGGAAAATCTTAATACGGGAATCATGATAAGATTCAAGGATTGATATTGTGTCATCAGTAGAACCATCATCAGAGACTATTATCTCCAACTCTACATTATCATTCTCCTTAAACCTCTGACTCAAGATGGAGTCCATCTGCTCCTTAATATATTTGGCACCATTATAGGTAGCCATACATATAGAGACTAACATATAGAAAAAAAAATAAAAGGTTGCTATAAAACGATAAGCGTAGAACTTGATTCGGGATAACGAGCCACAAGACTAAAAATACCTAAGAATATGATAAAAAAGAAGCGTAGGCTTCACTTATCATACTCTCAGGCATTTGGCGTGGCCCGTATATACCGATAAGATCCGCCTACGCTATAGCGCAGGCGTTCACTTAATCTACGGTATATACATCTTTTAATCGCCAAATTTCGAGAGTATTCCGAATATAGTAAACGCTATGTATCTCAATAATTTATATGTCTATGCTGTTGATTTTTCTTGTTTTGTTTTTATTTTAATTGTTCGACATGATGTTATGATGGAGCGGAGTCGTAAAGTCTTCACTCTTTATCGTTTGCAAAAAAACAAAAAACAAATGAGACAGAGAACGTTTCATTGCACAAAGTTTGATGATTACATGAAAAAAGTAAATTTGAGCCAGAAAACTATGTTTTTTATAACGGAGGAACGTGTATGGATAAAAGAAGATATACTTGAAAGAAAAAATAGGTGAGCCAAAAAGGTTCTCACCTCCACAACCTAATTAGCAGATGCTATACAACCTAATCAGCGGATGCTATAATTGATATAAAGAACACGCGCAAAAGAGAATATACCGAATAAAGTACTTCTCGTTATCGTAGTCCCATGGATACTTTTTAGGCTCGTATAAATCTAAAATGCATAAGGCTCTCTATTTTTTTACCCACCATCATTCCTGTTGATACGAACAGGAAACTCAGACAATGTACCACATCTATAGACAGTACTTACTTTACCGACGAAGGACTACTTTTTGAAGGACATCTGAAATTAAAAAGATGATAAAAAAGCATTATAAAAGGGCGCTACAACCATTTTTCATTTTCAACATCTATTTTTTCGCCTATTTTGCATAGATTTCTCCAAAAAAGTTCTTTAACATCACAGAATTTTGTTATTTTTGCAAGGCAATATATAAAGAACAGACAAAAGTCTATTGTTTTATTGCAAATAACAATATTGTCAAACTTTTAAATTTTAATTAAGAAACAGACATTACACAAGACTGAAACGCCAGGGCCATGATGTTCAGATGCACATCAACCCTCAATGAGACTTTAAACGAGGTTTCACCTCAAGATTCTTTAACTTCGCGTTTCCGTTCTATACTTTTAAGATATTGAGCTTTTAGCTCTTGTTCTCGCCTTTGAATACCGCCAATATTCGCACAATGAGAGCAAGCAGTATGAAAGTTCACGCTCATAGGCGTGGACTGTTCTATGCTTGTATTGTGCAGGTCACTTGGCGGTAACCTAAAGGCGCAAGCTACGAACGGTTGCACGCCTTTTTTATTGTTGTTACATGAAAAAAATATTATTAGTTATGCTAATGGCTTTTGTTACAAACATGTCATTAGTTGCAAAAGAACCTTCACAAGGATTTTTGAATGGTGCATATGCTAAAATGATGGCGCAGTCAAAGATGATAGATTTCGCCAAAAACCACACCCCGATAAAATCTATTGTTTATTATGGGAGTTTCACTTTGTGCCCATCCACAGGACAGAATTCCTCTTTGTCTGGTACTCTTACCGTTTATTTTTACTCCAATGGAGTTATAAAAGTAGACGGAGAGTATTATATTCCTATGGAAGACTCTAAAGAAGGAACACAAGGCTATCTTCTTCCTGTTGGGCATAAGCTGCAAAATGTTCGTGCTGTATCACTTTTGCATAACAACACAGAAATTAATTATTTGGTTGCTTTGGAAAATGGTAATACAAGAATATGGTTTGTACATCATTATAACATGTCTTCTTCAAGTAGTTCTAATGGATACTACAATAATACTCCTTCCTATAATGGTAGCAATGGTTCTTCTTCTCGAACTTGTCCAAGTTGTAGAGGTTCAAGAAATTGTAATACTTGCGGAGGAGCTGGTAAATATTGGGAAGAAGTTGGGCAATATACAGGAAATTCATATAAGAAGAAAGTAGATTGTCCTGTTTGCTATGGCACAGGAAGATGTGGAACATGCCACGGAAAAGGCAGTCTTTAATTTAGTAGACTCCACTAATAAAATAAAGGGGTATAATCCCCATTTTTATTAACTATCGCACAATTTAAGTGCTTTATAGTTGCGCCCGACACATACAAGGGATTTTACAATGAAACATTCATCATTTTTCAAGGCATCCTTAGTGATGTTAGTTAGTGTCATTAGTTTGCTGATGCCACAAAAGATTTCAGCGCAAAGCACAGTTTATTTCTTTATAGATAAGGTATGCAACTTAGATGTTTTTATGTTCAAAAATAGTGAACCTCTTTTTGATATGGTAGGTCCGATTACTAAAAAAAGGCAAACTAAATCAGCAATGGTGTTACCTTTATGTACACAAGCACCATGTAAAAGAAAAACGGTATTTCATGCAACAGGAAAATCAATATTTGAAATGGAAGCCACTTACACAAACCCTGTAAATGCCAAGACTTCTAAACTTGCAGCAGAAATACAACTAAATTTAACGGATGGAGCGGTCTACTATGTAAAAATAGGTTTTAGAGGACTTCGCAACGATATGAAGATGGAACTTCTTTCAGACAAAGAAGCGGAGAAAATACTAAAAGACAAAAAGTATGTAGCATTGGACGACTATGATGAAGTAAATTAAAACGAGTATGAAAAATATACTATCTATCATTCTATGTATATTTCCATCTTTACTCTTTGGGCAGAATATTGATGCAAACAAATATTTTGCCCATACATTCGACAATTCTTTTGTCAAGTGTAAGTATGGAAAATTCAAAGGACAATTTCTGAAAGGAAAATGCAACGGTATGGGCATTCTTCAAATGAAGGACAACTCTCTATACATTGGTGATTTTATGAATGGTGAAATCACAGGATATGGCATGAAAATTTCCACAAGTGGTAAACAAGTACTTGCAAATTGCCCTGGAGCAATGATTTATGTAGGCAGTTGGAACAAAGGACAGAAAAGTGGCACAGGTACTTGTTATAACAAAGAAGGTAAGGTAATCTATAAGGGAAACTTCTTGGCAGACAAACCTACGGCAAACTATCCAGCAAATGATGCGCAAATAGATAAACTTTTTACTTTTGTCGAGTTGTCTGATGGAGGCACATTTATTGGTGAAACGAAACAAGGAATTCCTAATGGCTTGGGACTCGTCATGATGGCAAATGGTGATCTATGCCAAAGCGAATTCAAAAACGGAGACAGATGCGGGATCGGATTATACCTCATGAGTGATGGAAATTGGGAAACCCTCAGCTTTGAAAATGGTAAATCATATACCATAACATCTTCTGAGAATTATAACCAAATAGACAACCAACGAAAACAAATGGTTAGAGAAGCTTGGGCAAAAGCTGGAAAAGAATTGGCTGGACTTTCTACACAGTTGGTTGAAAATGTAAGCAACATTTATTCTATTGCAAACGGAAAAAGTGTCAGCAATTCTTCCGCAAACATATCTTCCATCACAACATCCGACGTGCCTGTTTCAAACGACAACAATTCGGCAAAGGCCCAGAATACAAAAAATAATACTCAAATGTCTATGTCTGACCAAGTGAATTACAATTCATTGCGCAACACGTATAACAAATGGGCTTCTGACCTTATGCAAATGAAGAATGCTAATGGCAAATATCAGAATGGCTTTAAGGCATCCGACAAAAAGCACGCACAAGATGAGATGAAACGAATTCGGAAAAGTGCCATGCAAAAATGGAACAAGGAAATACCATATAATTCTATCGAAGATTGGTAATTCCGCTATTTAATGTCTACAATTGACACACACTTTTGCAATCACTGGGAACAAAAAATATACTCTAATAGTGGAGCGAGGAAAAACATAACCTCGCTCACTCCTTGAAGCACAGAAACAGAAATATTCTCCACAAGTCAAAGATGACAACAAGTTTCTAATAAAACTAACGACGCACATGAGTGTATAATTATCTCTGTTGGGATAACGTTTATTCAAGAGGCGCATAACATTAAGACTCCTGTTAGCGACGCATTGTTTTTTTGAAATAGAATTACGTAAAAACCCTTCACCCTTCATCTATTCCTCGGAATCCCCCGTGTTTATCGGGGTTTCAGGGGCTGAATGGCTCAAATCCACCCTTCATCACCCTTCATCGCCTGTCATTTCCTGTCATTTCCTGTCATTTCCTGTCACTCAAATTGTTTTCAGTTCGTTATGAACTCAGGCAAGTTTTAGATGGAATGTTAAAAACGTAAAATAGAGCAAGATTTAGGCATATTCTACGTTTAATATTTGAATAGGTTTAATAAACAAATTAGGATA
>CAVACC010000008.1:0-52754 GCA_963587495.1 Clostridia bacterium
ATGATTCTTTCATGTAATTGAAACTTTAGGAGTCAACCATATTTACAAAAAGACAGGCACTTCCTTGCGGGCTATCTCCAGTCCCTCCTTGCCATCCGATGCCTCGAGCACAAAATAATCATCCTGCAAGAGGGTTCGCTCATATTGTCGGATATCATTATTGTCGTCTATGATCAGTATGGTGGGCTTTTCGCCATGCTCGCTGATGAGTTGCTGCAGCTTGCCGCCATGACGTTCTCCGTCGTCGATATACTGCAGCGTTCCGTCATCGCTGAAAGAAGAAGACTTGTCGGCTGCTGCCGACTGTGGCTCTTCCACAAAACCTTCCTGCTGTCGGGGCAACAGGATGATAAAGCAAGTGCCTTTTCCTGGTTCACTCTCTGCCCTCACCTCACCATGATGCAAGTCCACGAACGACTTGACCAATGCCAGTCCGATGCCCGTTCCACTCGCTGCACCCTTGGCCTGGAAGAAGCGCTCGAACACCTTGGTGAGTTCTTCCTTGTCGACACCTTTACCCGAATCCTTCACCTCGAGGCGAAGCCGTTCTCCCTCATCCGCCAAAGACACATGGATAAAGCCACCTGCCGGGGTGTACTTCAAGGCATTGCTCAGAAGATTGAAAACAATACGGGCGAGTTTCTCCTTGTCGGCTACGATGTCGGAAGGAGATGAGAAATGCGTGGTGTCCAACTGCAGATGTATCTTCTTGCGCTGTGCCGTCATGGCAAAGTCGCCCGTCCATTGCTGCAAGACCTCGGGCAAATCGAAACGGCTCAGGCTCAGTTCCATCTTGCCGTTCTGTATCTTACGGAAGTCGAGTATAGAGCCTACCAACTGCTGCAAGGACAAAGCATTGCGCTGCACCATCTGCAAGAGCTCACGACTCCTGCCCTTGATGGAACGGTCGTCGAGCAACATCTCCACAGGGTCGGCAATAAGTGTCAAAGGTGTGCGGAGCTCATGACTAATATTGGTGAAGAACACCAGTCGCGAATGAGTCAGTTCGAGCACCTCCTCGTTGAGTCGCTTCAACTTGTCGTTGCTCTTGGCAAGCTGTTCGTTAAGACGGGTCTTGACGAGATAACTGCGGAACACATAAATAGCCACCACTACGATGAGCACTGCAAAAAGTACAAGTCCCAGGGTAAAGAGCCGCTGCACATGATAGGCTGAATCGTATTGCGAAACCTTCTGGTGCAGCATGTTAAGACTGCTGCGCTGCTGCTCGCTGTCCTTCGCCTCCATCAGGATCAGTTCGGCATTATTCTGGGTTACTATCGATGTGGGCAGATAGTTGTCGCGGGCAAATGGCTCATGACGCAGGATCTTCATAGCCAGAGCTATCACCTCGTCGCCCTTGGTAGGGTAAAGCATGGAAGCCTCCAACACGCCTTTTCTTACCAACTCAAGTCCGCCATCCTTACCAGCCAAACCGTCTACGCCCACAAAACGACATTTGTTCTGCAGACCATGCTCACGGGCTACTTTATAGGCACCATAAGCCATGCGGTCGTTCTGTGCAAACACATAATCGAAGTCCTGTGTCTTGGACAATACTCGTTTCATCACCTCCGAACCGCTCTGCTCCTTCCAGTCACCCGATTCGGAAGCTACAATCTGCAAATCGGGATAAGCATTCAAAGCATCAACAAAACCGCGATGGCGGTCGATGGCAGGAGAAGAATCGTCAAGACCACGTATCTCTACGATACGTCCCTTGCCATTCAGGCGCTGGGCGATATAATCGCCAACCAATTTACCCAACAGATAGTTGTTGCAACCGATAAAAGCAGTATACTTCTTCGATTGCGTCTTACGGTCGACAAGAATCACAGGAATGCCCTTCTGCTGTGCTCTTGCGAGGGCAGGCGAAATGGCATTCACCTGATTGGGAGAAACGATGAGCAGACTGACACCCTGGTCGATAAAGTAATTGATCTGCGACAGCTGACTGGCATTGTCATCATTGGCAGAAGCCAGACGCACCTCTACAGAGTCGTTGAGATACTCGGCTGTCTTCAACTCGCTGTTCAGTTTCTCTCGCCAAGCATCCATAGAGCATTGCGAAACGCCGATAATATACTTCTTGGGCTTGTTGCCACACGAGCAAAGAAGCAGGCTGCATAATATAATAAGGTATAGAGAACCTATACGAAAGTTCCATTTAGTAGTCATATCTCTTAGTTAAAATAAGGTCATATTCGTTTTCATCCGCAAAAATACGAATATTTTTGAGAAACAAAGGCATCTTTGCATTTTTTTAGATTTCCACAAACATTCATGCCAACAATTAGAAAGCCACCAGAAAGACACTCCTATCCTTCCTTTAACTTCCTAAAAACGAAGAAGCACTTGCGAACTATTGTTCACAAGTGCTTCTTCGTAGCGGGACCGGGCTACGATCCCGGGACCTCCGGATTATGAATCCGACGCTCTAACCAACTGAGCTATCCCGCCATCGAACAAACGATTTCTTGTTTGCGGGTGCAAAGGTAATACAAAGTTTTGAACTGAGCAAATTATTTCGAAAGAATTTTGCAAAAAAGTAATATTTTTGCTTTTTATCCTCCTCCGAAAGATACTACACCTTATTATATATAGCAGCTACGATTTTTTCAACAAGTAACCTCATCCGAAAACGCAAGTATCTTCATCTGCCACCGCAAGTACTTGCGATGGACATCAAAGACACTTGTGTTTTTTAAGACGCAGCAATAAAGTCTGCAAGGCTTATACTCTTCTTCACCCCCTACAGCCATGAATACTTACTTTAGTACACAGAAAATATTTTCTTTCAGTTATGAATTTGTTCTGGCTCTTGTTGATAAATCTATGTTCTAAAGTTTAGAACATAAGTTCGATACTTTAGAACACATGTTCGATACTTTAGAACTTAAGTTCTAAACTTTAGAACATAGATTTTACGACTATAAAAGAACATTTATTATAGTCATATTCACAGTTGACTACTTATGCTGAGTAGTGGCAAACATGATTTTAAATATATAAAAAAACAAAAAAAGAATGATTTTTGAGTTTTTTATGTTACTTTTGCAAGCTGAAATGAGAATCAAGAAATTAGATATATTCATCGCGAAGCAATTCGGGCTGCTTTTCGTGGGAACATTCTTCATCTGCCAGTTTGTGCTGATGATGCAGTTCCTGTGGAGATACATCGACGAACTGATAGGTAAAGGTTTGTCGGTGGAAGTCATGGCGCAGTTCTTCTGGTACATGGGACTCATGCTTGTACCACAGGCCCTGCCTTTGGCCATCCTGCTTTCGTCGCTTATCACCTTCGGCAACCTGGGAGAAAGCTCTGAGCTGACTGCCATCAAGGCTGCAGGCATCTCGCTGATGCAGGCTTTCAGGTCGCTCATCATCATCACTGTCCTTGTGATGGTCAGCTCGTTCTACTTCCAGAACAACATCGGTCCCAGCTCCAACATGAAGCTGGCACAGCTTCTCATCTCGATGAAGCAGAAGAGTCCTGAGCTGGAAATCCCGGAGGGAATCTTCTATGACGGAATCCCCAACTGCAACCTCTACGTACAGAAGAAAGACCTCAAGACGGGTAAGCTGTATGGCATCATGATCTATCGCATGACCAACAGCTATGAGGACGCCGCCATTATCCTTGCCGACTCGGGCATGCTGCAGAGTACAGCCGAGAAGAAGCACCTCGTACTGAGCCTGTACAGCGGAGAATGGTTTGAGAACATGCAGAGCAGCGAGCTTGCCAACAGTGCCGCAGTGCCCTACCGAAGAGAGACCTTCATCTCGAAGAAAATCGTGCTCGACTTCGACAACGACTTCAGTCTCACTGATGCCAGCTCGCTGTCAAACAATGCCAAAGCGAAGAGTCTTGCCAAGATAAGACACGACATCGACTCCATCAACCAGTCGTACGACTCGATAGGAAGAATGTACCTGGCTGATGCCAGAATAAGATACTATCACCAGCCATTCATGAGCAAGCAGGACTCGCTGCAGGCTGTGAAAAAAGCTGCTGCAACAAAGGTGAACATCGACTCTCTGTTCGAGAAGATGCCTACAGAACGCAGGCTGTCGGTAGTAAACTACGCTTCATCAGACGTGCAGCAAGCCATGAACGACCTCGACTTCAAGAGTATGATCACCAATGTGGGCGACCGACTGATAAGAGACCACAAGATAGAGGCCATCAACAAGTTCACGCTGGCGCTGTCGTGCCTCATCTTCTTCTTCATCGGAGCACCGCTGGGCGCCATCATCCGAAAAGGAGGATTGGGATTCCCTGTCATCATCTCGGTGCTGGTTTTCATCACCTTCTTTATTCTCGACAACACTGGATACCGAATGAGCCGAAGCGGAATTTGGGCTATATGGTTTGGAAAAGGACTTGCCACTGCCGTACTGGGACCTTTAGCGGTATTCGTCACCTACAAGGCAACCAACGACTCGACGGTATTCAACATAGATATGTACAAAGAGTTTATATTCAAGCTTTTAGGAATACGACTCAAACGACATATCTTTGGCAAGGAGGTCATCATCAACGACCCAGCATACACTGAGGACGCCGTCAAACTGAAACACATCAACGAAGATATCGAGGCATACAACAAGGAGCACAGACTCAAGAAATGGCCCAACTTCATCAATGTGTTCTTCAAATATCAGCCCGATCATGAGATAGAGCGCATCAGCAACGAACTGGAAGCAGTGATAGAAGACTTGTCGAATACAAAGAACAAATATATCCTGCACAACATCAACCAGTATCCCGTACTCTCGCCCAAGGCTCACACACGTCCATTCGAACGTAAATGGCTCAATATCCTGGCAGCCCTCATCGTTCCTTTAGGCACTGTGCTCTACCTTAGAATGTGGAGTTTCCGCCTGCGACTGTACAGAGACCTGAAAGTGGTGACACAGGTGAACAACGACATCATCATGAGAACAAAAGAAATGTAACTATATATATAATAAGGTATCAATTAGAAAATGGAAGACGTAAGATTGAATAGCATAGAAGAAGCCGTAGAAGACTTCAAAGAAGGAAAATTCGTCATCGTAGTAGACGATGAAGACCGAGAGAACGAGGGCGACCTCATCATAGCAGCAGAGAAGATTGATGCAGACAAGGTAAACTTCATGCTCAAGCATGCTCGCGGTGTGCTCTGCGCACCTATCACCATCAGCAGATGCGACGAACTCGATCTGCCCCACCAGGTTTCAGAGAACACATCCATGCTCGGAACTCCATTCACCGTCACCATCGACAAACTCGAAGGATGCAGCACAGGCGTATCGGCACACGACAGAGCTGAGACTATCAAAGCCCTGGCAGACCCCAACTCCACCTCCAAGACCTTCGGACGTCCAGGACATATCAACCCACTATATGCACAAGACAACGGAGTGCTGCGCAGAAGCGGACATACCGAAGCTGCCATCGACCTTTGCAAGATGGCGGGACTCTACCCTGCCGGCGCACTGATGGAAATCATGAACGAGGATGGCACCATGGCCCGCCTGCCACAACTCCTGAAGTTTGCCAAGGAATGGGGCTTGAAAGTCATCTCCATCAAAGACATGATAGAATACCGACTCAAGAAAGAGTCGCTGATAGAGATAGGTGAAGAGGTAGACCTGCCTACAGAATACGGGCACTTCCATCTCATTCCTTTCCGTCAGGCAAGCAACGGACTGGAGCACATGGCACTCATCAAGGGTGAATGGAAAGAAGACGAGCCTATCCTCGTACGTGTTCACTCATCCTGCGCCACCGGCGACATTCTGGGAAGCAAGCGCTGCGACTGCGGTCAGCAGCTTCACAAAGCCATGGAGATGATCGAGAAAGAAGGCAAGGGAGTACTCATCTACATGCAGCAGGAAGGAAGAGGCATCGGTCTGATGAACAAGATTGCCGCCTACAAACTGCAGGAAGAAGGCTACGACACCGTGGATGCCAACACCCACCTGGGCTTCAAACCCGATGAGCGCGACTATGGTTGTGGAGCACAGATGCTGCGCCATCTCGGTGTACACAAGATGCGCCTGATGACAAACAACCCCGTAAAACGTGTCGGACTGGAGGCCTACGGACTGGAAATCGTAGAGAATATCGCCATCGAGACCACTCCCAATAAATACAATGAGCGATACCTCAAAACTAAGAGAGACCGCATGGGACATGTGCTTCACTTGGGTTAAGCATGGCAGAATGTAACAATTTAGATACAAAAAGTTAAATAATAACATGTTTCTTTCCGCAAAAGAAATAAAATGATTACTTTTGCAAGCGAATTATAAACATTGATATAAAATATGGCACAATTATCAGATCGTCTTAACAGATTGGCACCATCAGCAACGCTGGCGATGTCGCAGAAAAGCAGTGAAATGAAGGCTCAGGGAATCGACGTAATCAACATGAGCGTAGGAGAACCCGATTTCAACACACCTGACAACATCAAAGAGGCAGCCAAAAAGGCTATCGACGAAAACTACTCTCGTTACTCTCCTGTTCCAGGATACCCTGACTTGAGAAAAGCAATTGTTGCCAAACTGAAAAACGAGAACAATCTCGACTATACTGCCAATGAGGTAATCGTAGGTACTGGCGGCAAGCAGTGCGTCTGCAACGCTGTACTCGCCCTGGTAAATCCTGGTGATGAGGTCATCATCCCTGCACCTTACTGGGTAAGCTATCCACAGATGGTGAAATTGGCTGGCGGTGTGCCTGTCATCGTAAACGCAGGTTTCGACCAGGACTTCAAAATGACAGCCGAGCAGTTGGAACAGGCCATCACTCCCAAGACCAAGATGCTTATCCTCTGCTCACCAAGCAACCCAACAGGTAGTGTATATTCCAAGGAAGAGTTGGCAGCCCTCGCCGATGTACTGAGAAAACACAAGGAAGTTTTCGTATTGGCTGATGAGATTTACGAGCACATCAACTATATCGGCAAGCACCACAGCATCGCACAGGAACCTGACATGAAGGAACAGGTCATCATTGCCAACGGTGTATCAAAGGCTTATGCCATGACAGGTTGGCGTATCGGATTCCTCGCAGGTCCTGAGTGGATCATCAAGGGATGCAACAAACTGCAGGGACAGTACACCAGCGGTACATGTTCTGTGAGCCAGAAAGCAGCCGAGGCAGCCTATACACTCGACCAAAGTGCCGTAGAGAACATGCGCCAGGCTTTCGAACGCCGTCGCAACCTCATCGTAAAGTTGGCTAAAGAAGTACCAGGTCTTGAGGTGAACATGCCACAGGGAGCCTTCTACCTCTTCCCCAAGTGCAGCAGCTTCTATGGCAAGAGCACAGGCGACCGCACCATCAACAATTCCACAGACCTGGCTATGTATCTCTTGGAAGAGGCTCACGTGGCTACAGTGGGAGGTGACGCTTTCGGAGACCCAGATTGTTTCCGTATGAGTTACGCCACAAGCGATGAGAATATCGTAGAGGCAATACGCCGAATCAAGGAGGCGTTGGGCAAGCTCAAGTAATCGAAAAGAAAGCAACAGCAAACGAGTAAGAAATCGGTAAAAACGCACATAAAAAGCGGATAAAACGACCTAAATAACGAGATATTGATTAAATACATTCAATATCTCGTTAAAACTTCTTAAATGCGTTTCGTGTTTTATTTTTAATTATTATCTTTGCCCTTAGTAACAGAAAAAACCAAACTTTGTCTTGACACAAATAAGGTCTACAAAACATTTGAGAAAAAAACATTCAAATAATTTATTAACTAATAATTTAAAAAAAAGTAAAATTATGGCAACTACAAAACAAGCAGCCCCAGCTAAGAAGTCTGAGGGCTTTCAGGGAGTAAGAGGCGCATTCTGGATCATCGTGGTATGTGCTATCATCGCATTCACATTGTTCTTCACATGGTTCGGAAACGACATGCACTTCCAGGATCCAGGTGTACAGGATCACCCAGCAGACATTTGGGGTACAATCTACAAAGGTGGTGTAATCGTACCAGTTATCCACACATTGTTGCTCACAGTGTTGGCTATGACTATCGAGCGTTGGTTGGCTCTTAAGACCGCTACAGGTACAGGTGCTCTTCCTAAGTTCGTTGCAAACATCAAGGCAGCTTTGAACGCTAACGACTTCGCTAAGGCTGAGCAGCTCTGCAACAAGCAGCGCGGTACAGTAGCTAACGTTGTTATGGCTTCTTTGAACGCTTACAAGTCTATGGAGTCTGGTGCTAACGCATCTTTGAAGAAGGCTCAGAAGGTAGCTAAGATTCAGCAGGCTCACGAGGAGGCAACTCAGTTGGAGATGCCAACTTTGACAATGAACTTGCCTATCATCGCTACAATCGTAACTCTCGGTACATTGACAGGTCTTCTCGGTACTGTAACCGGTATGATCAAGTCATTCCAGGCCATGGGTGAAGGTGGTGGCGCTGACTCAGCAGCACTTTCTGTAGGTATTTCTGAGGCGTTGATCAACACCGCATTCGGTATTTTGACATCTTGGTGTGCTGTAGTATCTTACAACACATTTACAAACAAGGTTGATAAGTTGACATACGCACTCGACGAGGTAGGTTACTCAATTGCTCAGACATACGAAGCTAACCACGCAGAAGAGGCTTAATTTTTGCTAACCCTTTAAAATTTTATCGCTATGGGTAAAGTAAAAATTAAGAAGAGTGACATCTGGATCGATATGACGCCTATGTCAGACGTTATGACCCTGTTGCTTACCTTCTTCATGCTCACCTCTACTTTCGTAAAGAATGAGCCTGTAAAGGTAAACACACCAGGTTCTGTGTCTGAAATCAAGGTGCCTGAGAACGGAGTCTTGACTATCTTGGTAAATCCAGAAAAGGACAAGGCTGGTAATCCTACCGGCGAGGGCCAAGTATTTATGAGTATTGATAATACTGATCAGCTGGGCGCTTCACTGAGCACTATGACTGGTGCTTTCGGTGTGGAGCTGACACCTAAGATGATAGAGACATTCAAGAGTGAGGGTACTTTCGGCGTCCCAATGGGCGACCTGAAGACTTACTTGGCTATGAATGCATCTAAGCGTCCACAGTATCTCCAGCAGAAAGGTATTCCTCTCGACAGTATTAATGGTGGTATGAGCGAGTTCCAGCAGTGGGTAAACGCAGCTCGTCAGTCAAACGAGGACATCAAGATTGCTCTCAAGGCAGATGCCTCTACACCATATAAGACAGTTAAGAGAGTGATGAACGAACTCCAGGATATGGACGAGAGTCATTACTATATGATTACACAGTTAAAACAACAGGGGGACGAATAAATGGCAAAGAAAGAAAGCAAACAAAAGAAAATGAATGTCCGCGTAGACTTTACGCCTATGGTGGATATGCTTATGCTTCTTATCACGTTCTTCATGCTGTGTACATCTTTGAGCAAGCCCCAGACTATGGAGCTGACAATGCCAAGTAATGATGAAAACCAACCTGAAGACAAGAAGAATGAAGCTAAAGCTTCTGAGACTGTGACACTCTATGTAACTGCAGACAACAAGATTTACTATGGTGCTGGTATCCCTAATTACAATGATCCTACATGGATCAAGGAAACTACATGGGGCACCAATGGTATCCGTAAGGTCTTGAGAGAGCATGCTACAGAGAACGGTACACGTCCAGTAGAGAGAATCGCACTCGCTGTTAAGGAGTTAAACATGGAGCGTTCTAAGAATCCAAAACAATATCCTGACAGCATCTATCAGAAGAAGTTGAGTGACTTGAAGGCAGGTAACCTGAAGGATGGCAAGATCCCTACCCTGACTATCGTCATCAAGCCTTCTGACAATGCTTCGTACAAGAATATGGTTGACGCACTCGATGAAATGCAGATTTTGAACATTGGTACGTATGTCATCGACAAGATTAGCGCTGACGACGAGAAGCTTCTCAAGTCAAGAAACGTTAAGATGTAAGATGATTGCTAACAATTAAAACAAGAAAGAAATGGCAAAAATAGATCTATACGATCCTAAATGGGTCGAAATGGTTTTCGCCGGAAAGAACAAGGAGTATGGTGCATACCAGCTCCGTAAGGGTACTTCTGGCCGAAACATCAAGGCTCTTCTGATCTTGGTCATTGCTGCAGCTCTCGTGGGTGGATTCTTGGCTTGGAAAGTCATCGAACAGAAACAGGCCGAAGAACAGCAGGCATATATGGAAGCTATGGAGTTGGCTAAACTCCAGCAGCAGGCTAAGAAGGAAGAAAAGAAGAAGGAGCCAGTGAAGCCAAAGATTGAACCTAAGAAGGAGATACCTGTGGCTCGCGAGACTCAGAAGTTCACTGCACCTGTCATCAAGAAGGATGAACTCGTAAAAGAGGAAAACCAGGTAAAGCAAATGGATAAACTGGATGAGAAGGTGGCCGTTGGTACTGAGAACAAAGAAGGTACTAAAGACCGTTTGGCTGAAGCTGTAAGAAGCGATATCGCCGTAGCAGCTCCACCACCACCACCAGCACCAAAGCCTGAGGTTTCTAACAAGGTGTTTGATGTTGTTGAGGAGATGCCTCACTTCCCTGGCGGCCCTGCTGCCTTGCAGGCTTTCCTCTCAAGCAACACAAAGTATCCTGTTGTAGCTCAGGAGAATGGTGTACAAGGTCGTGTAATCGTATCATTCGTTGTAGAGCGTGATGGCTCTATCACTGATGTAAAGGTTGTACGTTCTGTAGACCCATCACTCGACCGCGAGGCTACTCGAGTTGTTAAGAGCATGCCAAGGTGGAGTCCAGGTAAGCAGAATGGTTCTGCCGTACGTGTGAAGTACACAGTTCCAGTTGTATTTAGATTGCAGTAATAGAATGAAAAAAACATCTTATATTTTTATAGGATTAATATCACTATCAATGGCTTTCTTCTCATCATGTGGTGAGAAGAAAGCCAAAGATGGTAGAACAGATACTCCTACGTCGGGCACTATTGAATTCTATGCAGACGAAAGTCTGAGCCCTATCATCGACGAGGAGAGAACACAGTTTGAGTTTGAATTTCCAAAGGCAAAACTCAAGCCCATTTATTCGGATGAAGTCACAGGACTTCAGATGATCAAAGATTTCAAGACTACACTTTTGTTCACGACTCGTCATCTGAAAGATAGCGAGATTGCATACTTGAAATCCAAAAGCAATGTTATTCCTTCTGTCTTCCCTATCGGTTACGATGGTCTGGCTTTTATCGTCAACAAGAACAACCAAGATACTTGTATAACGGTAAACGACATTAAGCGTGTGCTGACAGGCAAGGCGACAAAATGGAGCGACATTGTTCCTGGCTCAAAAAGAGGAGACATCGAAGTTATCTTCGACAATACACGCTCGGCTACTACCAACTGGGTGGTTGACTCTGTATTGCATGGCGAAAAGATGGGTGCCAAAATCATGGCAGCCAAGACAAGCAAACAGGTAATTGACTTCGTAGACGAGAATCCAGGCGCTATCGGTGTAATTGGTTCCAACTGGTTGAACGACCGTCGTGACTCCACCAACACCACCTTTAAGAAGAATATTCATGTCATGCGAGTGTCTATCAAGGACAAGGCAACTCCTTCGAACAGTTGGCAACCCTATCAGGCTTACCTTCTCGACGGAAGATACCCATTCGTAAGAACATTATATGCTATAGTAGTAGACCCACACAAGGCTCTTCCATGGAGCTTTGCCAACTACATCACGAACCCACGGGGACAGTTGATTGTATTCAAGTCTGGTCTGCTTCCCTATAGAGGCGACATAACCTACAAGAAAGTAAATATTAAAAAATAAGAATCCGATTAAACTTTCTGGATGAAGGTGTCATCTAATGAATAAAAATAGTAATCACACAAATAAAAATTGAGATTATGAAAGCAATTAAATATTTAGTGGCTGCAGCATTGATGATGGGTTTGTCAATGCCAGCAATGGCTCAGGATGTCAACTATAAGGACATGCTGAAGTCGATAGAGGCGAACATCAAGTCTGGTAACGCGACCTCAAAGGATTTCGACAAGACCTTGAAGGAATACCAGAAAGAGTTTAAGAAAGATCCTAAGGCGCTCGTGGCATTGGGTAACATCCTTGCCATCAACAAGCAGTATGACAAGGCTATGGCAGTAGCAGACGCTATCACCATGAAGTTTAAAAACTTTGGTGACGCCTACATACTGAAGGGTGATATCTACGCTTTGCAGGACAATGGTGGTGATGCTGCAGCAAGTTACAACGACTGTATCGTCATGGATCCTAAGAATCCTCAGGGATACATCAGCTATGCCAATGTATATCAGAAGATTGACCCTGCAAGAAGCGCAGAGACACTGAAGAAGCTGAAGGAAGTAAACCCAGAGTATCCTTACGAGGCTATGGCTGGATACACATTCTATAGCAATGGTAAGTATGACAAGGCTTACGATCTCTTCAAACAGACCGATCCTAACAAGTTGGAGGAATATATCTATGTAGCTTACGCTATCACCGACTATATGGTCAACAAGAAGGATGAGGCATTGACACTCTCTGAAAGCGGTTTGCAGAAGTTCCCTAAGGATGCTACATTCCACAGAGTTGCAGTATGGTCAGCTGTAGATATCGAGAAATTCGACGTAGCTCTCCAGCATGCACAGGTGATCATGGGTACCGACTCTATCAAGAAAACCTCAAGAGACTATACTTACTATGGTATGGCATTGGTAGGCAACAAGCAGTACGATGAAGGTATCGCTCAGTATGAGAAGGCATTGCAGCTCAAGGCAGACGATCCAAAGCCATTGCAGTATATCTCTGAGGCTTACAAGCAGAAGGGTGATGAGGACAAGGCATTGGAGTACAGCCAGCTATATATGGACAAAAACCCAGATGCTGCTCCTACAGACTTCATGAAGTTGGCTGAAATCTATGTCAACAAGGCCAAGAAGAATCCTGAGACAAAGAACGAGAACATTGACAAGGCTATCAACGTTTATGATAAACTGGCAGAGAAATATCCTTCATTGAAGGCCTTTGCTAAACTTCAGGAAGGCAACACAGCTTTCCAGAGCGAATTGGACGACAAGGCAATCCCTGCTTACGATGAGGTAATCAAGGAACTCGAAGCAAAGCAGTGTGACGCTGACGAAATCGGCTACTTGAAGCAGGCTTATCAGTACATGGGCTTCATCTACAACTACGACAAGCAGGATTTCGAAAAAGCTAAACCATACTGGGAAAAGTTGCTCAAGTTGGATCCTGAAAACAAATATGCCAAGGATGCTATCGAGAAGGGCACAAAAGCTACTGCAGAATAATAAAAAACAAAAAATATTCAAGAGCGGAATTCCACAAGGAGTTCCGCTTTTTTTATAGTCGTTGCCATAATAATTGAAGTTAGAGAAGTTGAATCATATAACGTACACACACAGGCGAGCAACTTTTATAATAGACTGGAATAAAAAAATGGATTTCAAAACAGAATGAAACAAAAAAAGAGCGACTCAAAGAGCCGCTCAAGATGTTTTATGTAACTAAAGTATCTTTCCTTAAAGATTAAGGAAGACTGATAGCCTCGTTAGGACAAACATCAGCGCAAGTGCCACACTCTGTGCAAGCATCTGGGTCGATAGAATACTTTTCGCCCTCAGAAATAGCACCTGATGGACACTCATCAATACATGTACCGCAAGCGATACAATCGTCACCAATTACGTAAGCCATAATAATAAAGTTTTAATATTAATAATGTTTTGTTCAATCTGTTTTAATCTATACCTATTAAGTATGGTGCAAAGATAATAATATTTTTTCAAATACCTATAAGTAGGTATCATTTTTTTATTAATTTATACTCTTTCGAAATAAGTTGAGGGCAATAAGATACCATGTATTCCGTTATAAGAATATGAAAAAGAAGATATTTATCATCATATCCCTTATAGGATTGGTACTCTTCCAGACACAGGCACAGGAACGTACCGTAGAGAATCGTCCTTATACCGACCTTCGTACTTTCCACTTTGGTGTATTGGTAGGCACACACCTACAAGACTTAGAATTGGTGAATATGGGGCATCAAACCTATATCAACGAGGAAGGTCAAGAAGTTGAATCATGCGTCACCGTCGATCAAGACAGATGGGATGCAGGATTCACCGTAGGTGTATTGGGAGAACTTCGCCTCAACACCAACTTCCAACTACGAGTAGCTCCTGCCATGTATTTCGGCACACGACACCTCACCTACCATAACCTATTGGTAAAGGATGCCAACGACAGTCCTACCGAGAAGATGCAAGAGATGAAAACAGCCTACCTCTCTACAGCTGTAGACCTCATCTTTGCAGCTCCCCGCTTCAACAATCACCGACCATACATCATGGCGGGTATCAATCCGATGTTCAACCTGAACAACAGCAATGACGATTATATCAAATTAAAGAAAACAGACCTGTTCTTAGAAATCGGAGTAGGATGTGACTTATATCTTCCGTTCTTCAAATTAAGACCGGAACTTAAATTCATGTATGGAATCAGCAACACAGTCGATAAAGGACACATCAATAATATAAAGGATAAAAATATGCTACCATATGCCATGGCTTCCCAAGAAGCACACAGCAAAATGATAGCATTGACATTTTATTTCGAGTAATCCAAGACTATCTTGCCTACCCAAATGGCATTCTTGCCATTTTGGTCGACAGGAACAGGCTTTCCATCCAAATCCTTCACATATCTCAAATCCTTGAAATAAGTATGTGAATGGCCTCCCAATACCAAATCGATATATCGAGTGCCTGGTATTGTCTGGACATCATCTGTATTCTCCACATTCCATCCCAAGTGCGAAATACAAATAATGATGTCGCATTTCTTCTTTTTCTTTAAGAAGGTAGCCGTCTCCAAAGCTGTTTTTATAGGGTCAAGATACTTGATAGGCCCATAATTGGCAGCAGTGACAAGTCCTTCCAACTGAGGACCCAAACCAAAGACACCAATCTTTACTCCCCTGCGTTTCAACACTATCCATGGTTTAACGATGTCCTTCAAAGCCGTACCTGTGAAATCATAGTTAGAACAAACGATAGGAAACTTAGCCTTCTTGAAAAGCCGAACCATGTTATCAATACCAAAATCAAACTCATGATTACCTATCGTAGCAGCATCATATCCCATCTCATTCATCAGTCCCACCTCTACATCACCTTTAAAGAGCGTGTAATAAGGTGAACCTTGTGAGAAATCACCACTATCAAAGAGCAGAAGGTCAGGATTCTTCAGTCTTTCCTGCTTCACCATGTTCACCCTACGCAGGAAACCACCTCTGTCAGCAATAGCCGTATCAGCCAAATTAGGATTCAGAGGCATCACACAACTATGTGTATCATTCGTATGCAGCACCACCAACTGTTTCTGTGCCCAAGAACTGACAGTAATGCAACACATTACCACAGCAAAAAAATATTTCTTCATCATAGATATTATTTGATAACTATACGACCTTCCACTTTAGATTCCACACACTTTCCCTGTGCAGCCTGTTCACGAAAATAATTCATGATAATGAAGCGCACATTGTTCTCTCTCTGTTTGGGCGCAAAGACATCCGTTCCTTTCTTAAAGGCAGTCAACTGGTCGTTGCCTTCAGCCAGATAATCAAGCGTTGCCACCCGGTAAGAAGCCTTCTCGTCAATAGGTTGTCCATTGAGTGTAGCATCCAAAAGCTTCCCATCTTTCGAGATATCCATTTTTACAGCATGACTTACACCCTCACCACCACGCATGGCAATCTGAGAGAACAGTTCAAGCACGTCCTTACCCGTCAAAGTAAGGAAACATATCTTATTCTCGAAAGGAGCCATATCATTAATGTCTCCCACCGTTTGTTTTCCCTTAGCCAAGGCTGCACGAATACCACCCATATTATAAACGGAGAACACAGGTTTCTCTTCGAAATCCTTACCAGCCCATACAAGAATATCACAAAGCAGGTTGCTCAATTCACTCTCAGGACGACCAGCCGCCATATAGTGAGCTGTCTCACCCACAACAGGACTCATGATACTGTCCACCTTATGCTTATAAGGAGCTATAAAGACAGCTGCCTGAGCATCAGGATTCTGATCAAATCTCTTATCCACCAAAATACGGGAACGCTTCACCCCAGTAACCTTGTATTTTTGTGCCACACAGGGTGTAGTAACAAGCAAGGCTGACGATACCAGCATAGTAACAACTAAAAATTTATTTCTCATGATTTATCTTGTTTTTATTTATCTTCGAACTCTACTTCCTCAGAAGTTGTGATATTGCAAGAGAGCGCAATGAAAGCTTGCTTACGTATTGCCGAACGCAGCTAATCTTATGCAAAGATTATGCAAGAGAGCGCAATGAAAGCTTGCTTGCAAATTGCCGAGCGCAGCTAATCTTATGCAAAGATACAGCAAAAAAACAAAAAGAACAAGAAAAATCTCATATAAAAATAAAGAAAGTAATTGAAAATTTGGAAGATATGAGAAAAAGTTGTAACTTTGCACCCGCTTTTCGGCGTAACCGCTGGCATGGGCTGACGAGTGGCTCGACTATGTTGCGTTGGAACGACAAACAATATTTAATTATAAAACAAAATGGATTTAATTAAAGTTGCTGAAGAAGCATTTGCAACCGGCAAGAAGTTCCCTGAGTTCAAGGCAGGTGATACTATCACAGTCGCTTACAAAATCGTCGAGGGTTCTAAGGAGCGTATCCAGCTCTACCGTGGTGTAGTTATCAAGATTTCTGGCCATGGCGACAAGAAGCGTTTCACCGTTCGTAAGATGTCTGGTACAGTAGGTGTTGAGCGTATCTTCCCTATCGAGTCACCTGCAATCGATTCTATCGAGGTGAACAAGCATGGTAAAGTACGTCGTGCTAAGTTGTACTACCTCCGTGCCCTTACAGGTAAGAAGGCTCGTATCGCTGAGAAGAAGACTATTCAGAAGAACGCTGAATAATTTTACTCCGCTTACAATCCTAAGTAAAAAGATAAAGGAGACTCACAATACACATTGTCGAGTCTCCTTTTTCTATATCCATAACCTGCAAAGGTTTTTCTTCAGTAACATTCTGACTTAAATATCATCATAGTTGGAAGGATCCGATTTCTTCTCCTCCTCCACCTCGTAATTGAGATTTCCATCATCATCTCCATGCAGAGCCTCATGGAAATCATCCCAACTCTGATACCCCACAAAAAGCGCCAACTTGTTCAGTGTTTTCTTGGTTGGTTTTTCCTTTCCACTCACATAGTTCCACACCTTATGAAGCGCATCAGCATTCAGTTTGATGTGATGTTTGATAGCAAAGAAAGAGGCCAATTTTTCAAAATCAGCTCCTACCGGAATCTTCTTACCAACCTTCTTTTCGATTTCACTTGTGAGATGAGTCAAATCATTTTTCATAACCTAACGTGTTTGAAATACTCTATTTTGGTTGCAAAAGTACAAAAAAGTTCTTATGAATGGTACAAAAAGAGAGATTTTTTGTAACTTTGCAGCAAATTCTTAACAAACAGAACTTTGCAATGAAAGAATTAGCATTAAAGTACGGTTGTAATCCAAACCAAAAGCCATCCCGAATCTACATGGAGGATGGCAGTGAACTTCCCCTCGAAGTTATTAATGGCCGCCCTGGCTACATCAATTTTCTCGATGCTCTCAATTCATGGCAGCTCGTCAAAGAGTTGAAGGCTGCTACAGGCATTCCAGCAGCAGCAAGTTTCAAACACGTTTCTCCTGCAGGAGCAGCCATTGGCCTTCCACTGAGCGACACACTGAAGAAAATCTATTTTGTCGATGACGTCAACATCGAACTGTCACCTTTGGCTTGTGCCTATGCACGCGCACGTGGTGCCGACCGTATGTGTTCTTACGGCGACTTTGTTGCTTTGAGTGACACATGCGATGCAGCCACAGCCACCCTCATCAAACGAGAGGTTAGCGATGGCGTGATAGCTCCCGGCTATACTTCAGAGGCAATAGAGATTCTGAAGGCAAAGCGCAAGGGCACATACAATGTCATCAAGATAGACCCCGACTTTGTACCAGCACCTATCGAGCACAAGCAGGTATTCGGCATTACCTTCGAGCAGGGCCGCAACGAGGTGAAACTCGATGATCCAGCATTGTTTGAGGACATCCCTACCAAAAACAAGACATTCACAGCAGAGGCAAAACGCGACCTCATCATCTCGCTCATCACGTTGAAATACACACAGAGCAACTCTGTATGCTATGTGAAAGATGGTCAGGCCATCGGTATCGGTGCTGGTCAGCAGAGCCGTATCCACTGTACACGTCTGGCAGGTTCCAAGGCTGACGAATGGTGGTTGCGTCAATGTCCTAAGGTGATGAACCTTCCTTTCAAAGAGGGAATCCGCCGTGCCGACCGCGACAACACCATCAACGTATATATCAGCGATGAATGGGAAGACGTGTTGCAAGATGGTGTATGGCAGAACTTCTTCAGCGAGAAACCTGAGCCATTGACCCGTGAGGAAAAGAAAGCATGGATTGCCCAGAATACAGGTGTATCTGTAGGCAGCGACGCCTTCTTCCCATTTGGCGACAACATCGAACGTGCCCACAAGAGCGGAGTAGAATATATTGCCCAGGCTGGCGGCAGTATCCGAGATGATAATGTTATCGAGACATGCGATAAGTATGGTATCGCCATGGCATTCACCCACGTACGACTCTTCCACCACTAATCAGTGGTGAGGAGTTTGTAACTACCGAGAGAAGAAAAGATTAAAAAACAACATCAACACCATTTTAAGGCAAAAGAATATGAATGATATTGATGATATTATCATGGGTGGCATGGTATTCAAAGCCGGAGGAGGCCCCAAGAAGGAGGACGACGGCAAGGTAAAGACCAAGGCCAAGAAAAAGAAATATATCACTGGCGCCCACGGCAGCGGATCTGCACGACAGAAAGCTAAGTATCGCCAGCAGCGAGCCAATCGCCACAAGTAGAATTTCTTCTTGAGATAAGACCAAAAAGAGAGGGCTACCTTCCTCACGGAGGATAGCCCTCATATAGGTCATATCAACATAAAATTATAATTTATATAAGAGAGATTCTATTTGATTCATCTTTACAACAAACCCTTGATTTCAGAAAGAGGTTTCTTTTCCATGTTACCGTTCTGATAAGTTACTGTAAAGAAGTCATGTACTGACTTACCTCCCTTAAACTGTACCACGGCTACACCGCCATCGCGAAGCTGCAATGTAAAGTAACCCTCACGTTTGCCATTGACATACTTTCCGTGCCACTTTTCCTTACCATTCTTGTAGTAAGAAGTAACTTCTCCGTTGAAAACGGTGTTACGGTCATCACCCAAGTCGATAAAGCTATATCCGCCCTCGGCTCTGAGGTTTCCATTCATATAAAAGTCCTGGAAGACATTTTTCTTGGTGATACCACTTCCTGTAGTCATCAGAATACGATAATAAGCAGCCTGATCAGCATTTGCCACATTACTCATATTCTCGGCATAAAAAATGGTGTCAGCTACAACTGTTGCACTTTCTACATGCTTACGACCAAAACTTGCGATGGTCACGAGCATCATTACTGACAAAAATATAATTCGTTTCATTGTTACTACGTTTTAAAGGTTTATATCTTTTTTCTGATGCAAAGATAGTAATAATTTGAGTAAGTTGTATTTTTCCTTAACGCAATTTTATCATATTTTTTGAGGCTATTTTATTTTGCAATTTGTAACGCACACAAAGTAAGAATTCAAAAGTTTTTCTGCGTTTTACTTACACTTTGTCAATTACTACTCCACTCATTCTTCTTTACGCCCCCTATTTACTAACATTTTGTAAACATCAGTTAATCCTCCAGCAAAATTCAAGCAGGAAGATTACAAGCGGCATAAACAAAACAGAAATGATAAGCGAGTAAGTCACCAGCCATATATTATACTGCAGAGCCTGCACTTCCCTGCATCAAGCAGGATACGCCCTTACTGTTTTTAGAAAAATATATCCTCTTTTATGTATGAATCTACGATATTTTTTGTAATTTTGCAACATTATAATAAATAAGTACGCACGCATGAAACATTATATATATAGCATCCTGTTATGCATAATAGGCACCACGCTCACTTGCTGTAACAGCAGCACAGAAGAATTCTATGCTGATATAGAGCAAGACCGCGACAACGATGAGATAACAAGCGACGACTATGAATACCAGATACCCGTGATATTCCACGTCCTCTATCAAGACAGTCAGGACAAGAAACAGTATGTAGACTATACCAGAATCAAAGAACTCGTTGCCCATGTCAATGAGCTCTATCAAGGCAACGTCTATACATATCAGGAATACGACAACAGCGAGAATATCCACATCCGTTTTGTCCTTGCCGAGAAGAACGAGCAAAATCAAACCTTAGCACAACCAGGAGTTGAATATATCAAATGGACTGGCACCTACCCCATTGACTGCGAAAAGTTCATGGGCGACAACTCACGCCGATACACCAAATATGTATGGGACCCCAACGAATACATCAACGTGATGGTATACCCCTTCGAACAGACAAAAGACGAATCTTCTATCACTTTGGGCATCAGCGTGATGCCCTATCAGGGAGCAGGCTATCCCCAGATAGAAGGTCTCAATAACACCAAGCGCACCAAACTGTCCAAGAGCAATCTGAAATACGCTCACTGCCTCTGCATCAACAGTAAGTACATCTACTATGAGAGCAACCGATACAAAGGCATAACTTCAGAATCTGAGAACACCGAAAATCTCATCTACGATGCCAATGCCACACTTGCCCACGAGTTAGGACATTATCTTGGTCTGCATCATGTCTTTGCTGAAAAAGACAACAAACCCATCGAGTCGTATGCCGATACCGATTATTGCACTGACACAAAGAGTTATAACCGACCAGCCTACAACACGTGGCTTTCCCAATATATAGAAAACAAACGACAAGAAGCCGAGTCGGCAGGTAAAGATGTCATCGTCCTCCTGTCTGATATGATTTCTCGTCAAAACGACACAGGCGATACTTGGAGTTCCATCAACCTGATGGACTATTCCATGAGCCTGAACTATCAGTTCACAGCCCAACAGCGTGAGCGCATACGCCAGGTACTCTACTACAGTCCCCTCATTCCTGGCCCTAAAAAAGAGCGTCCTAACACTCGCTCCACAGAGACAGCTACTGATGAGCCTCTCGACTTACCAGTAATCATCGTCAAATAACACAGAAAACAAAACATAACATGACATATATCATTCAAGCACCCCAACAGATCAACAGTACTATCCAGTTGCCAGCCTCCAAGAGTATCTGCAACCGCGCCCTTGTCATCCATGCTATGGCAGGCTGCACCTTTCCTCTTAGCCATCTGAGCGACTGCGATGATACAGAAGTAATAGTAGCCGCACTTCGCGACATGCCCGAGACCATCAACATCAAGGCAGCAGGCACCGCCATGCGTTTCATGACTGCCTATCTGGCAAGCACCCCTGGCTCGCATACCATCACGGGAACTGAGCGTATGAAGAACCGTCCTATAGCCATTCTTGTAGATGCCCTCCGCCGTTTGGGAGCCGACATCGAGTATGTAGAGAAAGAAGGCTTTCCCCCACTCCGCATCGATGGCAAGCCTCTCGAGGGTGGCCAAATAGAGGTAGTAGGCAGCATCAGCTCGCAGTATATCTCTGCTCTGCTGATGATAGGTCCGGTGTTGCAGAAAGGTCTCGAGTTGAAACTCACAGGCGAGATAGCCTCCCGTCCTTATATAGACCTCACCCTGTGGACCATGCGTCAGTTTGGTGCCGATGCCAAATGGACAGACATCGACACCATTACCATAGCACCCCAACCCTATGCCAAGATAGAAGACTACACCATAGAGAGCGACTGGAGTGCATCGTCCTACTGGTACGAGATTATGGCCCTCAATGCCAATCGTGACTCGGAATTGCAGTTGGATGGTCTGTCAGACTGCACCAAGCAGGGCGACTCTGTGGTGAAATACATCTTCAGCCTGTTGGGAGTGAAGAGCGATTTTGAGTTACGCGACCGTATAGCCCCACTCAAGCTGAAGGCTCACCGCTGTACATTACCACGCCTTGACTACGATTTCACAGGTTCTCCCGACCTGGCACAAACCATCGTAGTAGCCTGTTGTGCCATGGGAGTACACTTCCGTTTCACCGGTCTTGCCACATTGAAGATCAAGGAGACCGACCGCATAGAGGCATTGAAGCGAGAACTCAGAAAAGTGGGTTATGTCATTAGCGACGAGAATGACAACACCCTTATCTGGGAAGGCGAGACCTGCGAGCCTACCCTTGAGCCTATCGACACCTATGAAGACCATCGCATGGCAATGGCCTTCGCACCTCTGGCATTCAAGTTTCCACAGTTGCAGATCAATCATCCCGAGGTTGTCACCAAGTCATATCCCCACTTCTGGGAAGATCTCCGCTCTGTGGGTTTCGTTATCACCGAGAAGGCATAATTCCCTTGTCTTCCCACAAACAGTAAGAATCTATCCGTACATCCCATGCTATATCTCATCATATCCCTCGTGGTCTTGGGCATCATCTCTGCCCTATTAGGCATCTTGAGCCATCGCAAAGGTCCCGAAGCACCCATTCAGGAAGGAGTTTTCTGCAACACCTGCAATGGCGACAATGCCAAATGCGAGCAAGAATGCCTGATGGAAGCATCGGTCAAAGAAATAGAATATTTCGACGATGAGGAGTTGGACCGTTTCCGTGGTCGCGAGTCTCATGACTATACACCCCAGGAAGTAGAGGAGTTCTCTGAAGTCCTCTACACCATGCATCCCGAGGAAGTGGCAGCCTGGAACAGGAGCCTCATCCTCCGGGGCATCAACCTTCCGGACACACTGAAGGACGAAGTCATAGCATTTATACAGGAAAGCCACGTAGCCTCATGAACATACTCGAATATACATTTTTCCAGAACGCCCTTGCAGGAGCTTTCCTGGCAAGCATCCTTTGCGGTTTCATAGGAACCTACATCGTAACCCGCCGCCTTGTCTTTATCAGTGGCGGTATCACCCATGCCTCGTTTGGAGGCATAGGCATAGGAGTGTTTGCCGGCATCAACCCCATCCTGTCTGCGATGGTGTTTGCCATACTCAGCGCTTTCGGCGTACAATGGACTTCCTCACGCAAGGACATACGTCAGGACTCCGCCATTGCCATGTTCTGGACTCTGGGCATGAGTGTGGGCATCATCTGCTGTTTCCTTACCCCAGGTTTCATGCCCGACCTGCCATCATTTCTCTTCGGCAGCATTCTCACCATCGGCACAGGCGATCTCTGGCTGTTGGGCATCCTCACTGCATTTGTCTGTATTCTCTTTTCTCTATTTCTGCGCCCCATCCAAAGTGTGGCATTCGACCGCACCTTTGCCCTTTCGCAGCATCTTCCCGTCGCCCTGATAGAATACATGATGATGGCACTCATCGCCATGACCATCGTCGCCACCCTTAAGATGGTGGGTATAGTCCTTGCCATCAGCCTGCTCACCATTCCACAGATGACGTCCAGCATCTTCACCTTCAGTTACAGGCGGCTCATCCTCTACAGCATCATCGTTGGCTGGTTCGACTGCCTCATCGGGCTTCTCGTCAGCTATCAGTTTAATGTTCCCTCAGGAGCAACCATCATCTTTGTAAGTATCCTCACTTTTGCCCTCTGCAAGACAATAAAAGCAGGCATATCTCAGTTTTATAAGAAATAAAAACATTTTATAAGAAACAAAAGCCATCAACGTGAAACAGCATTCTGCCCTTCATATTATCCTCATCCTCGTCATAGCCCTCATCGCCGTGACAGGTTGTTCTACGCAGAAAAATACTGCGCGCAACAGATGGCTGCATGCCTTCCACTCCAAGTACAACATCTACTATAATGGCACCTTGGCTTATATCGATGCCTCGCTCGAGAAAGAGCAGGGCAACAAAGACAACTATACAGAAATCATCCCCCTCTATACCGTAGGCAACAAGAACAGCCGAGAATTAGGCAAGGGCAACTACGACCGTGCCATCGAGAAATGTCAGAAAGCCATCCAGCGCCACAGCATCAAGCTGCGTCCCGAATGGAACAAGAGTCGCCGAAAGACAGCCAAGGACATCGAGTGGCTCAACCGAAGAGAGTACAATCCCTTCATCTGGAAAGCATGGATGCTGATGGGCCGTTCGCAGTTCTATCAAGGCGACTTCGAGAATGCCGCTTCCACCTTTGCCTACATGAGCCGTCTCTTCGAAACCCAGCCAGCCATCTACGGCCGTGCCAAGGCATGGTTGGCAAAATGTTATATAGAACAGGACTGGATATACGATGCCGAGGACATCATCCGCAATATGCAGCGCGACTCCATCCACTGGCGTGCCCAGAAAGAATGGGACTACACCTATACGGATTATTACATCCACACCCAGCAGTTCGACAAGGCTATCCCCTATCTGCGCAAAGTCATCAAGCATGAGATGCGCCGCAAACAGAAAGCCCGCGAGTGGTATCTCATGGGCCAGCTGCAGGCTGCTTTGGGTCGTAAGACCGAGGCCTACAAGGCTTTCAAGCACGTGATACGCCTCAACCCACCCTACGAGTTGGAGTTCAATGCCCGCATCTCTATGAGTGAGGTGATGGCATCCACCAATACCAAGCAGGTTCTTTCCCGTCTGCGCCGCATGGCTGCCTCCGATAAGAACAAGGAATATCTCGACCAGCTCTATTATGCCATGGGCAATATCTACCTGCTGAAGCGTGATACCCTCAATGCTATCTCCTCTTACGAGAAAGGCAACACCAAGTCAACACGCAACGGTATTGAGAAAGGTGTACTGCTCCTCCACTTGGGCGACCTATATTGGGGCAAGGAACTCTATTCAGATGCACGCCGTTGTTATGGTGAAGCCATCGGCTTGTTGGACAAAGACCGCAAGGACTATGCCCAACTGTCCGAGCGTTCCAAGGTTCTCGACGAACTCGTCCCCTATACCGAGGCTGTCCACTTGCAGGATTCTCTCCAGCAACTTGCCACCATGAACGAGTCAGACCGCAATGCCGCCATCGACCGGGTGATAACTCTTTTGAAGAAGAAGGAGAAAGAAGAACGCAACCAGCAGGCCGAAGAGAATGCCCAGCGCCAGTTGGCTCAGAATGGCGGAATGGGCAATACCTCAGCCAACAACCGTCCGTCACAAACATCATCGCCTGCTGCTTCGCAAGCCAACAGTGCCTGGTATTTCTACAACCCCATAGCTGTAAGCCAGGGCAAGACATCCTTCCAGCGTCAGTGGGGCAAGCGTGAGAATGTAGACAACTGGCAGCGTATCAACAAGACCGTCGTAGCCTCAGCCCAGGGAGCAGAGGAGATGACCGACGAGATGCGCGACTCCTTGGCGCAGGCATCCATACAGGAAGACTCCATCAAGCAGATAGCCGACAGTGCCCAGAACGATCCTCACAAACGCGAATACTATCTGGCACAAATCCCCTTCACCCCCGAACAGCTGCAGGCAAGCAACGCCTTGCTCACCGACGGTCTGTATCACTCGGGAGTCATCTTCAAAGACAAGCTCGACAACCTTCCACTGAGCGAGAAGGCCCTGCGACGCATTGAGGAACATTTCAAGGATTATGAACACATGGACGATGTGCTCTATCATCTCTATCTGCTCTACTCACGCAAGAACATGCCTTCTACAGCCAATGCCTATGTAGAAAGGCTCAAACAGGAATACCCAGAGAGTCAATGGACCACACTTCTTACCGACCCCTACTATGCCGACAATGCCAAGTTTGGTGTCCACATAGAAGACTCGCTCTATGCTGCTTCCTACGAGGCCTTCAAACTGGGGAAATACCAGACGGTACTGTCCAACTCGGATATATCAGCCACCCGTTTCCCCATGGGCGCCAACCGTGACAAGTTTATCTTTATCAGCGCTCTGAGCAAGTTGAACCAGGGTGATGCGCAAGGATGCGTGGCAGATATGAAGACCCTGGTCGAGAAATATCCTGAGGGCAGACTCAGCGAGATGGCTGGTATGATAGTCAACGGTGTCAATGCCGGGAAACGTCTCCATGGCGGCAAGTTCGACCTGGAGAATGTATGGGAGCGACGCAGCACCGTACTCAATGAGAACGAGCAGACGGCACAGAAGGCCTTCAGTCCAGAACGACAGACCGACTTCGTGTTCCTTTTTGCCTATCAGCCCGACTCTGTCAACGAGAACCAACTGCTCTTCGAGATGGCGAAGTTCAACTTCACAACCTATCTTGTCCGCAACTTTGATATCAACATCGAAGAACGCGACGGCATCCATCTCATGCAGATCACAGGTTTCCGTAATTACGACGAGGCACGCCTCTATGCACACGATGTACTGCATCAGACACAAATTGTGCGCCTCCTGAGTAAGTCGCGCACCTATCTCATCAGTCAGGAGAACCTCTCGCTGTTGGGCACTCAATATGCCTATAGCGACTACGATAAGTTCTATCTGAAGCACTTCGCTCCAGTGAAGCCTATCCAGATCGACTTGCTTGACGAGCCGACTGAAATCATCACCGAAAAGGAAGAGTCCTCTGCATCCTCTGACGAAAAGAAAGCCGACGAGACCCCAGAACTGGAAGAGCCAAACACCTCGACAACCATTGTCGTTACAGAGGAGAAGACTGACAACCAGACACCTTCCGACAATACGATGACAATACCCGAAGAGCCTCAGCAACAACAGAATGCTCAGGGCACAACCATCATCAAGGAGGAAACGCAGCCTACCCAGCCTGCTTCGGGCACTACTGTCATTAAGGAGGAAGTGCAGCCTGCCCAGCCTTCCCAAGGCAGCAATGTAATCAAGGAGGAAACACAGACGACCGATACAACAAAGACGGCTCAGCCAGCAAAGACAAACCAGCCAGCAAAGGCAAACCAAACAGCAAAGACAGCAAAGACAGCCCCAGCCAAGGCTGTCAATAAGAAGACTGAAGCCCCCAAGGCTAAAGACAACAAGACTGAAGATAAGAAAAATCAGAAAGACAACAAGGAGAAGAAAGAAGACTCCTATGATCTGGAAGACGAATATTTTGAATTAGAAGGATTTTAGAAATATGAACAACGGACTATTATTATGGGTAGATGATGAGGTGGAACTTCTCAAGGCCCACATCATCTTTCTCGAGAAAAAAGGTTACCAAGTCGTCACGGTAAGCAACGGAGCCGACGCCATCGAGCAATGCCGCCAGCAGACCTTCGACCTCATCTTGCTCGACGAGATGATGCCAGGACTCAGCGGTCTGGAGACTCTGCAGCAAATCAAGGACATACAACCCGCCACACCGGTGGTAATGTGTACCAAGAGCGAGGAAGAGGACATCATGAACCAGGCCATCGGTTCCAAGATAGCCGACTATCTCATCAAGCCCGTCAACCCCAACCAGATTCTCCTGTCACTCAAGAAGAACATCCACCAGCGCGAAATTGTCACCGAGGTAACCCAGAGCAGCTACCAGCAAGAGTACCAGCAGTTGGCAATGCAGATCATGGACAGCCGCACATGGAAAGACTGGATGGACATCTACCGTCGACTCGTGAAGTGGGAACTGGAGCTCAGCAGCACCAACAGTCCGATGACCGAGATGCTGCAGATGCAGAAGGAAGAGGCCAACTTAGGCTTTGCCAAGTATGTATCCAAGAACTATCTCGACTGGATGCAGCAGCTCGCATCCCTCAGCCAGAACGAGGAACGCCCCTGCATGAGTCCCGATGTCTTCAAGACCAAGATATTCCCTCACCTCAACCAGGGCGAGAAAGTATTCCTTATCGTTATCGACAATTTCCGATACGACCAGTGGAAAGTGTTGGCACATGACATCGGCGACCTCTTCGACATTGAGGAAGACATGTATATGAGCATTCTCCCCACTGCCACTCAGTATGCACGCAATGCTATCTTCAGTGGTCTGATGCCTGACAAGATAGCCCAGATGTTTCCCGACCTGTGGGTAGACGAGGAAGAGGAAGAAGGCAAGAACCTCAACGAGGCACCCCTCATACAAACTCAGTTCGACCGATATCGTCGTCACAACACCTTCAGCTATCATAAGATCAACGACTCCATGGGAGCGGACAAGTTTCTTGACAAGTATAATGAGCTGAAAAACTACGACCTGAATGTGGTAGTCATCAACTTCATAGACATGCTCTCCCATGCCCGCACCGAGTCGAAGATGGTCCGCGAGTTAGCCAACAACGAGTCTGCCTATCGCAGCATTACTCAGAGCTGGCTTCACCACTCTGTGCTGTCCGAGCTCTTCAAGCTCCTGTCACAAAGCGATTATAAAGTCATTATCACCACCGACCATGGCAGCATAAGAGCCACCAAGCCTCTGAAGATAATAGGCGACCGCAACACCAACACAAACCTGCGCTACAAGTTAGGCAAGAACCTTGCCTATAGTGCCAAGGACGTATTTGTCATCAAAGACCCACACAAGGCACTGCTTCCTGCGCCCAACATCAGCACCTCGTATGTGTTTGCCTATGGCGATTCCTTCTTCGCCTATCCGAACAATTACAACTATTACGTTTCCTACTATAAGGACACCTTCCAGCATGGAGGCATCTCCATGGAAGAGATGCTCATCCCAATGATCACCCTCTCACCCCGAAAGCGATAGATGACAGAAGGTTTCATGACCACCGGTCAAGGAGAAAACTCAAGAACAGAACAAATAACACAAAGCCCAACAAGACATAGTCCAAAGGGCACAACTCAACAAAAAATATAGCAATATGGAAATAAAAATCAACTCATTAGAGGAAATACACAACGCAGCAAAGGCGTTCATCTCGAACATGGGCGACAGCAAAGTCTTCGCCTTTTACGGCAAGATGGGAGCTGGCAAGACAACCTTCATCAAGGCATTGTGTGAAGAATTAGGAGTAGAAGACGTCATCACCTCCCCCACCTTTGCACTCGTCAACGAATACACCTCAGGCAATGGCGACCCCATATACCACTTCGACTTCTACCGCATCAAGAAGATAGACGAAGTGTACGACATGGGCTATGAAGACTACTTCTATGGTGGCAACCTCTGCTTCTTAGAGTGGCCCGAACTCATAGAGTCTCTTCTTCCTGAAGATGTCACCAAAGTTCACATCACCACAGAAGCAGACGGCTCCCGCACCATCACCTTCTAACCCCTGCAACAAAACAAGAAAGCCAATCGCATATAATATATGTACGCGTGCGTACATTATATTATATGCGATTTTCAGTTTGTGACATCTCAAAGATAATGTGTTCCTTCATTTGTGACTATAGACATAAGTAGTCAACTATGAATAGGACTAAAATATAAGGAAGTCAACGTGAATTATAAATAAGTAATAACTGAGTCAACCCATATTATCAATAATGCGCAGAGTGGTCAACTAAAATCGTTAAACTACAGTGAAAATCTCGTTGAACCACAGTAAAATCTCCGTTCAAAGGCTTTGAACGGACATTCAAAGGTTCTGAACGCACATTCAAAGGCTCTGAACGCACATTCAAAGGCTTTGAACGGAACTTTCATAGGCTAAAGAAAAGATTTTTATAGTATAAGAGCAAGATTTCTCTCAGTATGAAGTGAAAGTTTTATTGGAATTCAAGGGTGATAACCCAAGTATCGCAGTTGGAATTTATCTTTCGTTAATGGGAAAGTGAGAGGAGATTTTAGCACTATTCCTATCATAGTCAAAAAAAAAGCATGGCGGAAAGCCATGCTTTTGTATGAAGCGATTGGGGATTAGAGGAGTGCCTGGAACTTCTCGTCGAGGACTGGCTTTTTAGCAGAACCAACAAACTTGTCAACGAGCTTACCATCCTTGAAGAAGAGGATGGTAGGGATATTACGAACACCAAACTCCATGGCGATATCCTCGTTCTCTTCCACATCACATTTACCTACAACTATCTTGCCATCATACTCTGAAGCAAGCTCAGCCACGATGGGTGCCAACATACGGCAAGGGCCGCACCATGTTGCCCAAAGGTCAACTACCAAAGGCAGCGAACCATTCTTATAACTCTCGAAATTCTCGGTTGTAATTGTAACTTCCATTTTTCCTTATTTTTAATTGTTTGTATTGTTCATATAATTACTGCAAATAATATGCCAAAGCTCATATCCCGTACAGCAGTTGAGAGAACACCCAAAAGGCTATGACTTTTCGAGACATCAGTTAATGCTATACGACATTTTGGGATTGTCCTCGATGAACTGGATGAGGTTCTTGTCTACATTCACCGTCTTGTCTTGGGCCCGCATAAGGATATAGTCATTGCTCTCCACTTCGTGTATGCGGAGGAAGAGCTGAGTACGGCTTTCCTCATTGTCGCGGGCAAGGAGTGTGCTCAAGTCGCTCACCAACGTATCGTTGATGATATCACTATCTATCGTGATGGTGAGCTTGTCCAACTTTTTCTCCTTTACCGTCTGGAGATACTCCACACTCGAAACCTTGAAGTCGAGATACTGGTCGTTGCCATAACGTGACTGGCACTTCGCCGTAACAAAGACTGTGCAGCCTTCGGTGAACATACCCTTCCACTGGCCCCAGTCCTCACCAAAGAGAGCCAACTCGCCGGAGCCTTCGAAATCTTCTATCGTGACAAAGCCGCAGGGATTTCCCTTCTTGGTGAACTTCGATTTCACTCCGGTGATGATGCCGCCAAAGACTATATTCTCTTTCTTGGCAAGCAAGGGCTTGTCGCCTAACTCAGCGCAATGGGTGTTGCACATAGAGTTCAGCACCACACTATAGTCGTCCAAAGGATGAGCCGAGAGATAAATACCCACCAAGTCGCGCTCCTTGTTCAGTCGTTCGATGGTGCTCCATCCTTCGGCATGAGGAATGGGAGGTGTGGCTATCTCTATGGCGTCGAGTCCTCCAAAGAGAGAGGTGACAGCCTCGTGCTGCTCGCGCTGATAAAGCTGACCATATCTTACCAAGGTGTCGAGGAACATCTCGTTCTTGTTATTGACACCAAAGAAGTTCTCGCGGGGTATTCCGAAACTGTCGAAGCCACCACTCAGCGCCAGGCTTTCGAATGCCTTTCGGTTGACATTGCTGAAGTCGACACGCTGGGCAAAATCAAAGATATCTTTGTAAGGTCCGTTCTTCTCGCGTTCTGCCACAATGGCATCAGCAGCAGGAGTTCCCATACCCTTGATGGCAGAAAGGCCGAAACGTATCTCGCCATGCTCGTTCACACCGAATGCTCGATAACTCTCATTGACATCAGGCCCCAGGGTCTTGATATTCATCGACTGGCACTCCTCCATGAGTTTGGTAATCTCGGTTATCTGAGAGAAGCGGCGGGTCATCAGCGCAGCCATGTATTCGGCAGGATAATGTGCCTTGAGATAGGCTGTCTGATAAGCTACCCATGAATAGCAGGTAGCATGCGACTTGTTGAAGGCATAGGAGGCGAACTTTTCCCAGTCGCCCCATATTTTCTCGAGCACCTTAGGGTCGTGACCGTTCTCCTGTCCCTGCTTGATGAACTTAGGCTTCATCGCGTCTACAATGTCCTTCTTCTTCTTACCCATCGCCTTACGAAGGGCATCACTCTCACCTCGGGTGAAGTTTGCCAACTGGCGTGAGAGAAGCATCACCTGCTCCTGGTATACAGTAATGCCATACGTGTCCTTGAGGTATTTCTCCATGCAGGGGATATCGTACTCGATAGGTTCCTTTCCGTTCTTACGGGCAATGAACGAGGGGATATAGTCCATAGGACCCGGACGGTAGAGGGCATTCATGGCGATGAGGTCCTCGAAGACGGTAGGCTTCAGCTCACGGAGATACTTCTGCATACCGGGCGACTCAAACTGAAAGGTTCCGATGGTCTGTCCCCGCTGATAAAGCTGATAGGTCAGCTCATCATCGATGGGCAATGTATCAAGATCGATGACATCGCCAGTGGTCTGCTTGATAACCTTGCAAGCCTCCTTCATCTCTGACAGGGTCTTAAGACCCAGGAAGTCCATCTTGATAAGTCCCGTGGTCTCGATGACATGACCATCATACTGGGTCACGGCTGTCTTCAGACCAGGAAAGTCTGGGTCGTCGGCTGTAGATACCGGTACCCAGTTGCTGATAGGGTCACGACAAATAATGAAGCCGCAGGCATGAATACCTGTACCTCGCACGGTGCCCTCGAGCATCTTGGCATATTTGATGGTGTTGCTCTCGCGTATATCAGAAGAGAATTCTGCCTGCTGCAGCTCGGGGGTGTACTTGATGGCATTGGTCAGATTCATCTTTGCTCCATCGGGCAGTCGGTCAGGAATCGCCTTACAAAGGGCATTCGCCCTGTCGAGTGGCAGTTTCTCCACACGCGCCACATCCTTGATGGAGTTCTTGGTGGCCATACTGCCATAGGTGATGATATGGGCACAATTCTCGTGTCCATACTTATCCATCACCCATCGCAGCACCTTGCCTCGACCATCGTCATCGAAGTCGGTATCAATATCAGGCAGGTTGACACGGTCAGGATTCAAGAAACGCTCAAACAGCAAGTCGTACTTCAATGGGTCAATCTTAGTAATGCCCAAGCAATAAGCCACAACTGAACCTGCCGCCGAACCACGGCCAGGACCTACCATGACACCCAGCTCCTCGCGGGCAGCCTTGATAAAGTCGGACACGATGAGGAAGTAGCCTGGGAAACCCATGGTCTTCATCACATGAAGCTCGAAGTTGACATGCTCGTCGACATTGGCAGGAAGCGGGTCGCCATAGAGTTTCTTGGCTCCCTCGTAGGCAAGGTAGCGCAGGTACTCTGCCTCAAACTTGATGCGGTATATCTTGTCGTAACCTCCCAGACGGTCGATTACTTTCTGCCCTTCCTCGGGCGAGAGTGGATTCTGCCCGTTCTCATCGGTGGTGAACTCATGATAGAGTTCCTCCTCGGAAACTCGCTCACGCAACTGCTCCTCGGTACCGAAGCTCTCGGGAATGGGGAAGAAAGGCATAATGGGACCATGGTCGATGCTATAGACCTCCACCTTGTTGAGCACCTCCAAGGTATTAGAAAGTGCCTCGGGAACATCAGAGAAGATGGCGTTCATCTCCTCACGTGTCTTGAACCACTCCTGCTTGGAGTAGCGCATACGGTTAGGATCATCAAGGTCCTTACCCGTTGCCAGACAGAGCAGATGGTCGTGAGCCTCGGCAGTCTCCTTGTCCTCGAAGTGGCAGTCGTTGGTACAAACCAGCTTGATGCCATACTCCTTTGCCATCTCTATCAGTACTTTGTTGGCCCGTTGCTGCATGGGGAAGGCCTCGCGGTTGGCAAGGACAGAAGGGTCGGTCACCTCGTGGCGCTGCAACTCCAGATAATAATCATCGCCAAAGACACGATGATACCACTCGCATGCCTCACGGGCTCCTTCGATATCGCCGTTCAGTATCTTGCGTGGCACTTCTCCTGCTATACAGGCCGAACAGACGATGAGGTCTTCATGATACTTTTCCAAATCGGCACGATCGGTACGTGGACGCATATAATATCCGTCCACCCACGAGTTGCTCACCAGCTTGATGAGGTTCTTATATCCATTATAATTCTTAGCCAGCACGATGAGGTGGTAACCACTCATATCGCCTTTATCCTTCTCACGGTCCTCCTTGCGGCGATGGGCTACATACATCTCACAGCCTATGATGGGCTTGAAAGGTTCCAATCCCTCTTTCTTTCTGCCTTTGTTCACCTTGGCGCAATAGTCGCAAAGTTCCTTGATGCCGAACATCACACCATGGTCGGTAATGGCCATACCCTTCATGCCATCGGCAATAGCCTTGTCCACAAGACGGGGAATCCTGGACTGGCCATCGAGAATGGAATACTGGGTATGAACATGTAAATGAATGAAATCTTCCATTTTTATGCGTAAAACTCAAAATTTGAGTTCAAAGTTACGGGTAAAAGTTGACATAACCAAAAGAAAAAGGAGAAAAATTTGCAAAAACGACAAAAATGGTGTACCTTTGCAGCATTAAAAACTCAATCCTACCTTATGGGACAAAGAATAAAGAAACTAAAGAAAATTAGATTACACCGTGAAGGTACAGACCAACTCGTGTATGGGATGATAGCAATAGTAGCAATCGCCGCAATCTTATGGAGCACCATTGACAACAAGATTCCTTTCTGGATTTTCGTAGTAGTCTTTGGTACGGTATATGGTATCGTACTCAACTTCTACAGATGCCCTATAAGATACTTGAATGTCGAAGACACCGACAACTTGGTGGTGGCACCGGCAGACGGCAAGATTGTGGTTGTCGAAGAGGTGGACAATGCGCCCTACTTCAACGACCGCCGACTGATGATTTCCATCTTCATGAGTCTTTGGAACGTACACGCCAACTGGTTCCCTGTTGACGGAAAGGTGAAATTCGTGAAGCACGTAGACGGCAACTACCACAAAGCATGGTTGCCAAAGGCAAGCGAGGAGAACGAGCATGCCGACACAATGATTACCACACCCAAGGGGGTGGATGTATTGTGCCGTCAGATTGCTGGTGCCGTAGCACGCCGTATCGTAACCTATGCCAAGGAGGGCGAAGAGTGCTATATTGATGAACACCTGGGTTTCATCAAGTTGGGTTCACGTGTGGATGTATACCTGCCTTTGGGCTCTGAGGTATGCGTAAAGATGGGACAATCGACTACTGGTGATCAGACAATCATCGCAAAACTGAAATAAATGAGCATTAAGAAACATATTCCAAACACGATAACTTGCTGCAACCTGATTTCGGGCTGCATCGCTACATCGTTTGCCTTTGGCGGTTCGCCAAAGCTGGCTTTATTGTGGATTATCATTGGTGCCATGTTCGATTTCTTCGACGGCATGAGCGCCCGACTGCTGCATGTATCATCGCCTATCGGCAAGGAGCTCGACTCTTTGGCTGACGACGTGACATTCGGTGTGGCTCCTGCCACCATCGTATTCTCGCAGCTGTATGTGATGGAATACCCATCCTTCTTAGAGAGCTTGCGACCTGTGTTGCCTTATGCAGCCTTTATCATCGCGGCATTCTCGGCACTGAGACTGGCGAAATTCAATCTCGACGAAAGACAGTCAACCTCTTTTATTGGTGTGCCTACTCCTGCCAACGCTCTCTTTTGGGGCTCGCTGATTGTCTTCAATCCAGAATGGCTCACCATCCACAGTTGGTCGATTTTCATCATCTTGGCACTCATCCTTATCACCAGCTACCTGTTGGTATGTGAGTTGCCACTGTTTGCCCTGAAGTTCAAACAATGGTCATTCAAGGGCAATGAGGTGAAATATGGTTTCATCGCCTTCACCGTTATCGTATTGGCATTAGCCATTGTCAGCGAAGGAGCTATTGGATTCCTGCAGGCATGGTGGCTTATCATCTTGGTGTATGTCCTGACATCACTCTTCCTGTTCTTAAAGAAGAAAAAATAAAAACATATCATCATAACAAAGGGCTTGTTTCATTACGAAACAAGCCCTTTTTATATTTAATGCTCTCAAATCTGCAAGAAAGAAACCTTATACCGACTTCTATTCTCTCATACCAAGAGAACAAGTATGCTTTACGAGCAGGACTAATTGTGAACGAGAGTACCAATCTCCTCGCCTTCCATCACCTTCTTAAGGTTGCCTACGACATCCATATTGAAAACATAGATAGGAAGGTTGTTCTCCTTGCACATAGTGGTGGCGGTGAGATCCATCACCTTCAAACCCTTTGTGTAGATTTCATCATAGGTGATCTCACTAAACTTCGTGGCAGTTGGGTCTTTCTCCGGATCGGCGGTATAGATGCCGTCTACTCGGGTTCCCTTAAGCATCACGTCGGCCTCGATTTCGATACCACGCAATGAAGAACCAGTATCTGTGGTGAAATATGGACTGCCGGTACCTGCAGAGAAGATACAGATATAGCCAGACTCCATTGCCTCGATGGCTTTCCACTTGCTATAGAACTCGCCAATAGGTTCCATACGAATGGCTGTAAGCACTTTGTTCTTTACGCCAATAGCACCCAAGGCACTACTCAGAGCCAAAGAGTTGATGACGGTAGCACACATTCCCATCTGGTCGCCCTTTACACGGTCGAAACCCTTCTGACTTCCGCTGAGTCCTCTGAAGATGTTGCCTCCGCCTATCACAATACCAATCTGTACACCCATCTCGTGTACTTCCTTGATTTGGCGTGCATAGTCGCTCAATCGTTCTGGGTCGATGCCATAGCTCTGGCTTCCCATCAAACTTTCTCCACTCAACTTCAGGAGAATTCTCTTAAATTTTGCCATATTCGTTGAATATTTTAATTAATAATGTTTTTTCGTTTTGCGTGGACAGAAAAAATCTCTTGCCCTGCTTACAACTTGAACTTGATTTCGCCAAAAGAATAGGAGCGGATGTGGCCTTGCTTATCGTGAAGGATGAAATGTCCATCATCTTCCACCTCTACAATAGCACCCTCGAACTCACCATCCTTGTCCTCATACCAATAATAACCCTTACGGCGATAAAGCGACTGATGGTAAATACCGGAAACATCCATATAGTCAGCACGACGCAGAAGTTCGTAATAACCGGCAAAGGCATCCAGGATCTTCTGCAACAATTCTTCACGATCTACATCATGTCCCAAAATCTGACGCAGCGATACGGGATTGGGAGCATCACTTACAAACTCTTCCTGGTTCACATTGAGTCCTATGCCAAAGACACATCGCTTGATGCCCTGCGAACATACCGAAGTCTCTATCAGGGTTCCACTTATCTTCTTGTCATACCAGTACACATCGTTGGGCCATTTCAGGGTAATGCCCTCGGTATAGGTATCAAGAACATCTTTCAAGGCTATGGCTCCTGCCATAGACAAAAGAAACTGACGGGTTACCGGCACCCACACTGGACGCACCAAGATACTGAAGAGGAGGTTCTTGCCGCGCTCGCTCTCCCATGTATGTGTGCCTTGACCGCGGCCAGCAGTCTGGTAGTCGGCTACAGCGACCACCATCTCCTCATCATCTGAAGGAGAATAGTTCTTCAAATATGTATTGGTAGAGTCTGTCTCCTCTAACTTGATTATCTTTGTATTCATTATCATAATATGTATATATAAGTTTCCAAAATCACTCAGTTCAGCCAACAACAGGGAAGCCCCCTGTCAAAAAGGAACTGACTGTTCACCCACTGCTACAAGATCAGTAAAGGATTGAAGGCATCAACCAGATGATCGATGCGCTCTATCTTAGAGGGAGAACCCACAATGGAAATGATGTCGAAACGCAACTCCTGTGCTACTGCATGTCCTTTGACATAAGCATTGGCTGCCACGGCAAGATTACGCATTTTACGTATGTCGACAGCCTCTTCGGGAGTCCTCATATCATCAGAGGCACGGGTCTTCACCTCGACAATCACCATGGTGCAAGCATCCTCCGAGAGAGCTACGATATCCAGGTCGCGCTTGCCGAAACGCCAGTCACGATCCAATATCGCATAGCCCTTCGACTCTAAGTATCGCGAAGCCTCAGCCTCGCCCCACTTTCCCAAATCGTTATGTTCCGCCATGCTGTCCTAACTTCTTCGCCGCCTTTTGTGCCTGCGGCTATCTTGTGCAAAAATAACACTTTTATCTCTAAACTCAAACTTTTTCATCCATATTTTCTTTTCACTCTCATTTTTTTATAGTACTTTTGTACCAAAGCAATAAAGATACAATGAACGAGACAGAAAAGAAAGACGAAGAGTTTATGCGGAGAGCGCTGGCAGAGGCCCAGGCTGCATTCGACGAGGACGAAATACCAGTGGGAGCCGTCATCGTATGTCAGGGAAGAATCATATCAAGAGCTCACAACCTGACGGAGATGCTGCACGACGTTACCGCCCATGCAGAGATGCAGGCCATCACGGCTGGTGCCAATATGTTGGGAGGAAAATATCTGAAAGACTGTACACTCTATGTCACCGTAGAGCCGTGCACCATGTGTGCCGGAGCCATAGGATGGGCACAGATTAGCAGAGTGGTCTATGGAGCAGGCGACGAGAAGAGGGGATATACAAAATATGCGCCCGAAGCACTGCATCCTAAGACTACAGTCACTTCGGGCGTATTGGAAGATGAGTGCCGGGCACTCATGGTAAACTTCTTTGAGCGTAAAAGATAGACCGGATTACTTGACGAGTACTACCAAGTACTTGCTGGTGCTCCAGAATATCTGTGGATTGGTGATGCGCAAAACATACTGCTTGCTGGCATCAGGAGTAAGCGAATAGCTGCTTGCAGGATGTGCTGTGAGCAACTTGGCAGACTTGGAATAGAGCTTGATCTCTGTAGTGTTGCGAATATCAACCTTGGTAAAATAGTTCTTATTGAAGTTGCCATTCATCACCTTGCCACCTTCCAGGATATGCTGACCCTTAAGTTCCTTCTTGGTACCAAAAACATACCATGCAGTATTGAGCTGCTTGTCCTGAGCATTGATGGTTTCTGCCTTCTGCTGATTGTCGGCAGAAAGATTGCTTACATTAGTATTCAAGTTGCCAATCGTCTCATCGAGTTCTGAGATATGGATATCTTTCTTGTCCAACTCCTCACGCAAAGCCAGCAACTGCTTGTCTTTCTCTTCCAACTGAGCAGTGAGGTTGTCGATGGTCTTCTTGAGTTGTCCACCCTTCAAGGTACTGCTTTCCAACTGTTTCTGCAACTTGGCAATCAGCTCTCTGTTCTGCTTCATGCGCTCGGCAATAAACTGGATGTTTTCCTTGAGATTCTGTTTTTTGCTTGTACCCTCGCCATTCTTCAACAAGGCGACACGATTTTCTGCCTCATTAATCAAGCGGAATCCTTCTTCGATGTCATTCAGCGTGCCCATCATTTCATTGATTTCACTGTCTTTCTGAGCGATAACATCGTTCAGCGAGTCTGTCTGTTGAACACTCGCCAGTCCGGGAGCATTCTTGCCGTCCTTACAACCTGTCATCAACAAGGCTGCGCAGCAAACCATAAAAAATAACTTTTTCATAATTATTCTCCTTTATCACTTTGTTTATAATGCTTTTTCTTTTCCTCGCGCTTGCGCTCTTTCATTTCCTCCTTCAGCTGCTTGGGATCCTTGCCTGCCAAGACAATAACAAACTCGCCACGCGGCTCCGTCTCCATGAAATGAGAGATGACTTCCGACAAAGTGCCACGCACACTCTCTTCGTGTAGTTTGGAAATCTCGCGACAACAACTCACCTGGCGGTCTTCGCCGAAAGCCTCAGCAAACTGCTGCAATGTCTTCACCACACGGTAAGGCGACTCATAGAATATCATCGTGCGAGTCTCGTCCTTGAGTGACTCCATATAGGTCTGGCGCCCTTTCTTCTGTGGCAGGAAGCCCTCGAAACAGAAACGGTCACAGGGCAGTCCCGACGAGACGATAGCAGGGATGCAAGCTGTGGCTCCCGGTAAAGTCTGCACGGTGATGCCTGCCTGAGCAGCCTCACGGGCCAGATAGAAACCAGGGTCGCTGATACCTGGCGTACCTGCATCGCTGATAAGTGCGATGGTCTCGCCTGCTTTCAACCGGTCGACTATGGCAGCCGTTGTTCCATGTTCATTAAACTTATGATGCGCCATCAAGCGATTGCGGATATCGAAATGCTTCAGCAGAACACTCGATGTACGAGTGTCCTCCGCAAGCACCAAATCAGCTTCTTTCAGAACTCTGATGGCTCGCATTGTCATGTCCTCCATATTACCTACTGGAGTCGGTACTATATATAATGTGCCCATACAGCGTACAAATGTAGTTAATAAATCTTTCTTAGCAAAAAAAAAAGGATTTTCTTTGCAATTTTTAAAACCTTATTGTTAATTTTGTCACCGAAATGACAGAATACCTAATTGGGGAGACACACCGCCCCGGAAGAATTGAAGTGGTGTGCGGATCGATGTTCTCTGGAAAAACAGAGGAACTCATCCGTAGAATGAAGCGAGCTAAGTTCGCCAAGCAGAAGGTTGAGATCTTCAAGCCTTCGCTCGACACACGCTATTCGGAAGAAGATGTAGTGAGCCACGACAAGAATACAATCAGGTCGACTCCTATTGATTCTTCTGGAGCCATCCTCCTGTTGGCTTCCGACATCGACGTGGTGGGTATCGACGAGGCGCAGTTTTTCGACGATGGACTGGTTGAGGTTTGTAATCAACTGGCAAATAATGGTGTAAGAGTCATCGTGGCAGGACTCGACATGGACTACAAGGGAATTCCCTTCGGACCTATACCAGCCCTGTGCGCCATTGCCGACGAAGTGACAAAGGTGCACGCCATCTGTGTCAAGTGCGGCGCTTTGGCTTATGTGAGCCACCGACTTATCCACAACGACAAGCGTGTGCTGCTTGGAGAGAAAGACGAATATGAACCTCTCTGCAGGGAATGCTACCAAAGAAGTATCGACATAGAGATGAAGGCTGAAGCAGCTGAGAATCTCAAACTATAATTTACTCAACTTTCGCAAATAGGGAAGTAAAAGAATTCAAATATCACTATGGCCAAGGAAATTACATTCGACAAGTTCGTACGTTGGGCTGGTATTATCATCCTGATATTAGGAATACTCTACGTCACTAATTATCTGAGCAGTGTGCTGTTGCCATTCTTCATTGCATGGTTCTTTGCATACCTGCTCTACCCCGTCGTGATGTTTATAGAAAACAAAATGCATGTTCGCATCAGAGCCTTGTCCATCATCATCGCCATGCTGACCATGATAGCCGTCATTGGTGGTGTGATATGGCTCATCATTCCTCCGATGATAGACCAGTTTGACAAACTGGGTGATGTGCTGACAAAATGGCTCCATCAAACGACACATACCAATAACCTCACGGCATTGATCAAGGAATGGATGCAAAACAACCAGGACCAGATAGAGCGGTTCTTGAGAAGCAAGGATTTCTCGGATACCATGAAGTCAACCATGCCCAAGCTGTTTGCCGTAGTGGGACAGACAGCCAACGTACTGCTGAGCATCATCGCCTCGATGATTACCTTATTATACATGTTCTTCATCCTGCTCGATTATGAAACACTTACAGCCAACTGGGTGCGTATCTTCCCTAAGAAGAACCGCCCATTCTGGCAGGCGCTGATGAACGATGTGAAAAGGGAACTCAACAACTACATACGCGGTCAGGGTATGGTGGCGCTTTGCATGGGCATCATGTTCTGTATAGGTTTCACCATCATCGGTTTCCCGATGGCCATCGGATTGGGTATACTGATAGGTATTCTCGACCTTGTACCCTATCTGCATACCTTTGCCCTGATTCCTACAGCTTTCCTCGCTATGCTGAAAGCTGCCGACACAGGACAGAGTTTCTGGTTAGTCTTCGGTCTTGCATTCCTGGTGTTCTGCGTGGTTCAGGTGATTACCGATATGGTGGTTACACCTAAGATTATGGGTAAAGCGATGGGACTGAATCCAGCCATACTGTTGCTCAGCCTTTCGGTATGGGGCGCTCTGTTGGGCTTCTTAGGTCTTATCGTTGCCCTGCCGCTGACCACTCTTCTCATCGCTTACTGGCAGAGGTATGTGACAAGAGAAAAGCCTCATTATCTTGGCAAAGAACCACAAGATACGGAAAAAACAATAGCAGAAAGTTCCGAAAATAAAGAAAAATAGCAAAAAATAAGATAAATATTTGGTAAATTCAAAAAAACATCGTACCTTTGCACTCGCTTTCGTACAGAAGGTTGGAGATTGACTCGCTAGCTCAGCTGGTAGAGCACAACACTTTTAATGTTGGGGTCATGGGTTCGAGCCCCATGCGAGTCACATAACAAAAAGGACTTTACTTCGGTAAAGTCCTTTTTGTTTTATGATATCGTTTATTTGATGTACGCACTTATTTGATGATTCTGTCTGATTATCCTACACGTTTAGTCGTCTTGCTTACTCATTTTTCCTGCGTTTGATCATCTTCCTTACTTGTAAAAAAGAAAGCTGGTACGTGCTCATATTCTTATATAATAATTAGGTACGCGCACGTACGCGTACCTATTGGTATATAAGTATTAACTATTTTTCTTTGACTTGACACCGCTACCCTTGGTCAAAGTCAAGGTAGAGCGTTGAAGTTTTTTACTGCCATGGTCGAAGACTACAGCGGGATTCATGCGGCGGCCATGGAAGGAGATCTCAAAATGAAGATGCTCTGTTGTTGCCCTACCTGTACGGCCTGTAAGACCAATGATCTGACCCGCCTTCACCTTATCGCCGCGCTTGACTAAGTTCCTGGACTGATGGCTGTACAAGGTCTCGAAACCATAGGCATGCTTGATGCGTATACAGTTGCCATAACCATAGAAAGGACCCGAAGCCACTACCGTACCATCGAAAGCTGCTAAAATATTATCGTTGGGACGAGTCTTGAGGTCTACGCCAGAATGGCGGCGCTTGCCACCATAAGGACTAATCACCTTACTGCCTGGCAGTGGATAAGCCCAATGAGATGCAGAAATCTTCTCTAAATCCAACTTAAAAGTATTAGACTTCTGGAAGGGATCGGCCTCCTCTTCCGGATCGAGAGTAAACTCCCTGTCCTTTTTGTCGGAAGAAGACACCTTGCCTCCCACGACAGTCACACTGATACGGTTGCCCGTCTTGCGAAACTGCATGGTCTGACGACGCAGCCTGTGACTCTTCAACTCTATCACAGTCTCAGGATTGATGCGGGCTCCATTCACCATAACAGAGAACTCACAAAACACCTCAGAACCTTTTCCTCCTACAATAGCTATGGTCTGCCCAGCCTCAACGCCCTGTCCCACCTTCACCAGGTTTTCGGCATTAAAAGCATAAACAGTCTCTAAGCCATTATCGTGACGGATCACAATGACATTGCCATATTTTTCCGTCTTACGGGAAAGACGCACATAACCATCAAACATCGCCTTGACGGCATCGCCCTTCTTGGTCTCTATATGCAGGATGCTATTATTCTCCAACGTAGCCTTGCCCACAGGAAGAGGGAAAGAATACTCCTTCTCCCTAAAGTTCTCAAAGTCTACATTGAAAGCATTGCTCCGTTCAAAAAGTCCTGGGGTGGCAATACTTATCTGTTGCTGTTCGGCAGCAGTAAACTGATTTTTACCTGGCATGAAAGACGAAACGATGATGAAGCCACAGCATAACAAAGCCGCAACCATCGTTGCCGCATAAATATGGTTAAGTTTGTTGATTAGGTTCTTGTACATTTTTATATAAAGAGAAATTAGAAAAGTATGATTCCAGTAAAGATTCTTCCAGACTGAATGCCCAACCTACGGGCAGAGAAGAAATCATCGCTGTGCTGATAGGTGCAAATGCCTGACTGATGAATATGGACAGCAGGAATGCCCGACTCTTGTAATAAAAGGGAATTGCAAAGAGGCAAATCGATGTGCCACTTCATGGGCTGATCTACGTTTCCCTCTTTCTTCATGTTGGGACGCTGGTCGGCAATAGCAGGCATATCAAAACCGCCCTGCACGAACTCCTCATAAACCTCATCGCCTACCTCAAAGGCTTCTTTGGATATACCTGGACCAATGACAGCCTTCAATTCTGAGGGACGTGTATGAAAAGAGGTGCACATCATCTCTACTGTTTTCTGCACGATACGCTGTACGGTGCCTCGCCATCCGGCATGAATGGCAGCCATGGCATGATGAGCCTCATCATAAAGAAGCACAGGAATGCAGTCGGCTGTAGAAACACCTATGCATACACCCCGCAGGTCGGTAATCAGCGCATCGACTCCTTCGAGAATCATCTTGCGGACAGGCTCAGGTTTCGAGAAAAACTCCCCGTCAACTCTTCGCACTTCTATGCCATGCACCTGATGGGGCATGACGATATGGTCGGCAGACACACCTAAGTGTTCTGCCAAAAGGCGACGGTTCTCCAAAATATGTTCGGAAGAATCGCCACAATACTCATTGATATTGAATTCGCTATAGTTGCCCTGGCTCACTCCACCTTTTCGCATGGTAGAGAAAGCCAAGACTCCTTCTGCTACTGTATATTCTTTCAGCATCTGCAGAGAAATTTTACTCGTATTCAAAGTCATCGAGGTCATCGACATCCTCTATCTCCGACTCATCGATATACTCTACAATATCCTCGCCTTCGGCAGCCAACTCCTGCTGGAACCGGCTCATATCCTTATCACGATGCACGAGAGTGTCTTCAGAGGTAATCTCCTGAAGCTTGTTACTCTCCGAATTGAGTTCACGCCAAAGCACATCCTTCAACTCCTGGATACCCTGTCCGGTAACCGAAGATATGAAGACTACCGGCAAATCGTCAGGCAGGTTTTCCTTCAGCATCTCTATCAACTCCTCATCGAGCAGATCGCATTTGGTAACAGCCAGCACGCGATGCTTATCGAGCATCTCTGGATTGAAGTTTCTCAACTCACCAAGAAGCACCTCGTATTCCTTCTTGATATCATCGGTATCGCCAGGCACCATGAAGAGCAAGAGTGAGTTGCGCTCTATATGGCGCAGAAATCGCAATCCCAGGCCTTTACCCTCGCTGGCACCCTCGATGATACCAGGAATGTCGGCCATCACAAAAGACTGATGGTCGCGATAATCGACAATTCCCAAAGAGGGCTCAAGGGTGGTAAACGGATAGTTGGCTATCTTGGGACGGGCACTGGAGACCGAAGACAGCAGGGTAGACTTGCCCGCATTGGGGAATCCCACCAATCCGACATCTGCCAAGAGTTTCAACTCCATGATAATAGTCATCTCCTGCATAGGCTCGCCTGGTTGTGCATAACGGGGAGCCTGGTTGGTAGAAGTGCGGAACTGGAAGTTTCCCAATCCTCCACGACCACCTTTCAGCAGCAACACCTCTTGTCCGTCGTATGTAACGTCGCACACGTACTTTCCTGTTTCGGCGTTATATACCACGGTTCCACAAGGCACATCAATATAGATGTCCTTGCCATCGGTTCCATGACACTTGTCTCGTCCACCATTGCCTCCATGTTCGGCAAAGAAGTGACGCTGGTACTTTAAGTGCAATAAAGTCCAGTAATTATGATTTCCACGCAGATAAATGCTTCCTCCGCGTCCGCCGTCACCACCGTCAGGACCACCATTGGGTTGGTACTTAACGTGGCGCAGGTGCATGGAGCCCTTGCCACCCTTACCAGAGCGGCAGTTTATCTTTACGTAGTCTACGAAATTGGAATCAGCCATTTATTTTTTCAATGTTAAGTGTTTAATGTTAAGTGCTAAATGATTCAGAAAGAATGTTAGTGCTAAATGTTAAATCAAGTCACATAAAGGCGAAAGCCCAACTTAACATTTAACATTTAACACTTAACATTATATTATTATAGGTTGTCGATAACCTGGCAAACACGAGCGAAGATCTCGTCTACAGTGCCCAAGCCCTCGATGTGGTGATGGATACCTTCCTTCTCATACCAGTCGATGAGTGGAGAAGTCTGTGTGTGGTAAACATTCAAGCGCTTCTTGATAGTTTCCTCATTGTCGTCGGAACGACCACTCTCCTTACCACGGTTGATAAGACGTGCCATCAACTCATCCTCAGGAACAGAAAGTTCAATCATGGCAGCCACCTTATGACCACGCTCTGCCAACATCTTCTTCAAAGCCTCAGCTTGTGGAATAGTACGTGGGAAACCATCAAAGATGACACCCTTGTGCTCCTTACCGAAGCTGTCGTACACACTTGCCAGGATGTCAATCATCAACTCGTCAGGAATCAACTGACCATTGTCGATGAAGCCCTTGGCTGTCTTGCCGAGTTCTGTACCGTTTTTGATTTCGCTACGAAGTACATCACCTGTTGAGATATGACCCAATCCGTACTTCTCAATCAGCTTGTCGCTCTGAGTGCCTTTTCCTGCACCTGGCGCACCGAAAATTACAATATTCTTCATTACTATTTTATGTTGTTGAAATAATTATCCTTAAACTAATCTTCTACTATCGTATAGATGTCGCGCAGGTTACGGCCCTGCTGGTCGTAGTCAAGTCCATAGCCTACGATAAAATCATTAGGAATCTCCATCACCGCATACTTGATGTCGAGAGGCACACGAAGATTGCCTGGCTTCACAAGCAAAGAGCAGACATTGATTGAAGCAGGATTCTTCTCCTTCAGACTGTCGATCATCTTCTGCATGGTGAACCCGGTATCTACGATATCTTCAACAATGATGATATGACGGCCCTCCACTTCCTGATTGATTCCCAACAGTTGTTTCAGATTGCCCGTAGAACCGGTACCCTCGTAAGAAGCATACTTCACAAAGGATATCTCGCTGGGGATTGTCACCATACGCATCAGATCGGCAGCAAACATAAATGCACCATTCAACACAGCCAAAAACAAAGGATTCTTACCATCCATGTCCTGGTTAATACGGTCGGCAACAACTTGCACTTTCTTCAAAATCTCCTCTTCCGGAATAGAGGTTTTAAAAGTCTTGTCCTTGATTTTAACTATACTCATAGTTCCAAAAATAATATTTTCTGCAAAATTACTAAAAAAATACGGAATATCTTATAGTTATCGAGCATTTTTTCGTATTTTTGCAGAAGTATGAAGATTTTTACGAGTACTCAGATACATGAGTTGGACAAATATACCATCGACCATGAGCCTGTCTCCTCTATCAATCTGATGGAGAGAGCTGCCAAGGCCATCACCCACTGCATTGAAGCAGAATGGTCGAACAGGACACCTATTGTGGTCTTCGCCGGACCAGGAAACAATGGAGGTGATGCACTTGCCGTGGCCAGACTGCTGGCTGACGACGGCTATCAAGTTTCAGCATTCTTATTCAACATTCACAACAAGCTCTCCAACGACTGCGCCCTGAACAAGAAGCGACTCATTGAGAGTAAACGCATCAAACAATTTACAGAAGTCTCGGTCAACTTTGAGCCTCCCACTCTGACACCTGACACTGTGGTTGTGGACGGACTCTTTGGCAGCGGACTGAACAAGCCGCTGACTGGAGGATTTGCCGCCATGGTGAAATACCTGAACTCATCGCCAGCCAAAGTGGTCAGCATCGACATTCCATCGGGACTGATATGCGAGGACAACACCTATAACATATCTGCCAATATCCTGAAAGCCGACCTCACGCTGACGCTGCAACAAAAGAAGTTGTCGATGCTGATGGCTGACAACCAGAAATATTTGGGAAGGCTCAAGGTGCTGGACATCCGTCTGTCTCCCGAATACATACAAAACACCGACTGCCGGTATCGCATCCTGGAGGAAAACGACATACGGAGCATCATGCAACCACGCGACGACTTTGCTCATAAAGGAAGCATGGGGCACGCACTCCTCATAGCCGGCTCTTACGGAATGGCGGGAGCTTCTATCCTTGCCACCAAAGCCTGCCTGAGAGCAGGAGCAGGAAAAGTCACCGTGCATTCACCCAAGCGCAATTACGACATCATGCAGATAAGTGCGCCTGAGGCTATACAGCAGATGGACCCTGAAGAAACTCTTTTCAGTCATCCTGTAGATACTGAACCTTACAATGCGCTCGGAATAGGTCCGGGGTTAGGCACCAACGAGACAACAGCCATCGCCCTGATAGCACAGATCAGACGAAGCACTTGCCCCTTGGTCATTGATGCCGACGCCATCAACATCCTTTCAAGTCACCGGGCATGGATGCAACAGTTGCCCAAGGACATCATCCTCACTCCCCACCCTAAGGAGCTCGACCGTCTGGCAGGCACCACAAGTTCCTGCTGCTACGAAAGACTGATGAAGGCAAGCGAACTGGCAGAACGGCTGCAGGCTTACATCCTGTTGAAAGGACATTACTCTGCCCTGTGTCTGCCCAACGGACACATAGACTTCAACTCTACTGGCAACAGCGGCATGGCAACAGCAGGAAGCGGAGATGTGCTGACCGGAATCATCACTGCCCTGTTGGCACGAGGTTACGATGCACCTTCTGCCTGCAGGATAGGAATGTACCTGCATGGTCTCGCCGGCGACTTGGCTGCCAAAGACTTAGGAAAGGAAAGTCTCATTGCCGGCGACATCATCAATTATCTGCCCAAAGCTTTCCTGAGAATGGAAGACTGAGGAGAAAAATAAGTTTTTTTGAACATATTAGAGAAATAAATGAACATTTTTGTTGTTCATTTATTTTTTTTTTAGTATATTTGCCACATGAAGGGGGAAATTATAACCTAATCACAAATTTATAAACTACTCAAAGTATGTTAAATCACAATCTAAAACACCATCTGTTACCATCTGCATTGTTGGTGACAGGTTTCCTGACCTTAACAGGATGCACGAACAACGACTATGACCTAAGCAACGTTGACGCTACTATGGGATTCGGAAGTGAGTCTTTGGTAATTCCCAACAGTTCAACCAAAGACATTCAGCTGAAAGATGTTCTCGACCTCAAGGAAGGCGGTTGCGTAGTGACAGATGCTGCAGGCAACTACCTGTTCCAGCTGGCTGGAGGAGATGTAGAGGCAGCCTATCCAAACATTTCGCCTATCATCCTCGACGTTACCAACGTGTTCGATGGCGATATTTCACTGAGCAACGCAGCTTCTACGGGTGCCAAGGCAAGACGCGCTCCAGGCTGCAGCCTCCATATTGCTTCACCCAAGGTCATGATGTTCGAATATCATGGCAATGACAAGGCTGTGAAAAGTCTTAATGAGGCTGAGATTAACGAGAACGAGAACGGGACCGAAATCAGTATCAGACTCGACTTCAGCAACATCTCGACAGCTGTCTCCAACATTGAGTCGGCTACACTCACCTTGCCCGCATACCTCAGCATCAATCATCTGGTGATAAAAAACGGCAACGGAGTTCCCACACACAATGGTTCGAAAGTTACCATCACAGACATCTCTACCGCACGCCCCCTTGAGCTGAGCCTCAAGACACAGAAACTGGACTTCACCAATCAGAACGACCACGGACACCTCAGCATCAACAACGGAGCGATAGACCTGACGGGATACTTCAGCATAGCAATGCAATGCAATGTGACAGGTGCAATGCCCGACAATCCTACTATCAAGGCCAAAATAGGCGTAGCAGACAGAACCATCACGATGAATAGTGCCACAGGTATCTTCGACCCAAAGATCAATCTGAATTCTTTGGGAGAAGTTGACGTGACAGGTCTTCCCGACTTCCTGGATGACGACGACGTTGTGGCCGATCTCGACAATCCTCAGATTTTGCTAACCGTAAACAACGACATGGATGTGGCTGCTACTGTTAGTGCGACAGTCATCTCGACAAAGGAAGGCAGAGAACTGGCACGCGTCACTCTGCCGGAGATGAGTGTAGCGAAAAACGGCCTGAGCAAGATCTGCATCTGCCGACAGAAGACAAGCGAACTGACCCAGCAGTACGGCGAAGCCAACGTGTATGCCGTGAGCAACCTGTCGACACTCATCAACCGCATACCCGACCACATCAAAATCGTAGACGTGAACGCTCATGCCAAGGCAGAGGTGGCTACCATAGAGTTTGGAAGAATATATCATGTGAAGCCAAGTTATAAGGTCAATGCCCCATTGGCTTTTGGCGAAAAGGCAAACATCGTTTACGAAGACTCTTTTACTGGATGGAACGACGATATCGACAAACTCGACCTGGCCGAGGAAACCTACATCGAGGTGACAGCCAACGTAGAGAACAAGGTTCCAGCCTACCTCACCGTAAAAGCATATCCAGTAGACGCACAGGGCAACAAGATAGAAGACAAACTGCTCATCGAGATTCCCGACGAGGTGGCTGCATCGACAGACGGAACAACAGCCGTAACAACACCTATCACCATGAAAATTACACCCAAGGTAAAGAACTCGCTCAAGCAGTTGGACGGACTCGTATTCCGACTGGAAGGCTCCGCCAAATCTGCCAATGGCAACAAGGTGACGGGCATCAGCCTCAACGAGAGAGAGCATACCCTGAAACTGAACGACATCAAGGTGAAGATTGTCGGAAAGATTATCGGCGACTTCAACTAATGAGAGTGTCAGACCAAACATACCTATTTTATATATAATAAATAAGAAAGCCCTATGAAATTACAACATATCAAGAAACAATTGCTCACAGTGGCACTGACTACTGTTGCAATGGGTGCCATGGCACAGAGCCTCAACTCGGCATATTACACTGAAGACTATAAGTTCCGTCACGATCTGAACCCTGCCTATGGAAACGACCAGAACTACATATCCATTCCTGTTCTGGGCAACGTGAGTGTAAACACACATGGTAACTTCGGATACCAGGATGTGGTGATGAACAATCCTATGTATGGCGTGGAAAACGGAGCCAAGAAAATGACCACCTTCATGAACCCCTACATCTCAACAAGTGATGCTCTCGACGGATTCAGTACAGGCAACAACCGCATCACGGGTGACGTAAACATAGCCCTGCTGTCGGCTGGCTTCAAGGGCTTCGGCGGATACAACACCATCGAAGTCAACGCCAAGACCTCTTTCGGCATCGCCCTGCCCTACGAGCTCTTTGAGTTTGCCAAGAACACAGGAAACAACTCTTATGACATCGGCGACATCAGAGCACACGCCATGTCGTATGGCGAACTGGCTTTGGGTCACTCCCGTCAGATCAACAAGAAACTGCGACTCGGTGCCAAACTGAAATTCCTCTTCGGTATTGCCCGTGCTGACGTAGAGATGAATGACGTAAAGGCAGACCTGACAGCCAACGACAAATGGCTGATAAGCGCAAAGGCCAAGGCCAACATGTCGATGAAGGGATTCTGCTACAAGCAGGAAACCAAGGAATACAACGACCCATCAAAGGGAGAATATGAATATGTGAACGATGTGGACGTAGACGGCGCCGGACTGAGCGGCTTTGGTATGGCGATTGATCTCGGTGGAGAATATAAAATCAACGACAGCTGGACAGTGAACGCCTCAGTTCTCGACTTGGGCTTCATGCACTGGAGCAACAACATGCAGGCTGCCAACCGACAGGACACATTCGTCTTTGACGGTTTCACCGACATGGATGTAAAACAAGGCAATGGAAACGAAGTCTTCGATGACAAGGCTGATAAATATGGAGACCAGCTGGCCGATTTTGCCAACCTTACCGACGAGGGTGACCAGGGCAGCAGAACAACAGGCATAGGTGCCACCATCAACGTGGGTGCAAGCTACAAGCTTCCATGCTACAAGAAAATGACCTTCGGCTTCCTGAGCTCTACACGCATCAAGGGTGCCTACTCATGGACAGAAGGCAGACTGAGTGCCAACTGGGCTCCTCTGAAATGGATTGACGGTGGTGTCAACTTTGCTGTCAACAGCTTCACAGCCAGCATGGGCTGGGTGCTCAACATCCATCCTAAGGGATATAATTTATTCATCGGCATGGACCACTTGCTGGGCAAGATGAGTAAGGAATGCATCCCACTGAGCTCGAACGCCAGTGTGGCTGTCGGTATGAACATCACCTGGTAAAGAAAAAACTGTGTTCATAAACCCCAAACGCAAGTACTTGCGATGACCAACGAAAGTACTTTCAATACCAACGAAAGTACTTTCAACAGCCAACGAAGCTATATTCATTTTTTAGGCCTCTTAGGTGCAAAAAGACATTATGAAATATTTTATTTTAAAGTGGTCATTAGAAAAAAAACAGAACAATAAAACAAAACGAAGCTTATGGTGTCGTTTGCTGCATAAGATGATCGCTCCACTCAGTGCAAATCCTGATTTTGATGATAAAATAGAGGATGTTACTCTATGGTTTATTGAATATGACGATGTGGTAAATCATATTGCAAACAGAGAAATTGGATTTGCTAAAGATGGTAGAATTATTGTAAAAATGCCAGACGATAGAAATTATGGTTATTGGCTGGATACAAATTGCGAATTGGAAGATTTCAAAAAGATGGGTATAAATATGATAACCGAAAAAGAATTTAACGACTTATGGAATTCGGTCTATTACGATAGAGTAGCAAAAGAATTCAAGCAGACTGTTATCAAAAATGGAGACTAAAGAATGTATGCAATCTTGCTTTCACGGACATTTTGGGCAGCATCCTTTACGTTACGTATGAGAAGGGCACGAAAGTCTTCGATGCTTCATACGATGCGTGGGGGCAAGCAGACGGTAACGCTCAACACCATTGGGTCTGCACCGTGGTTGCATGGGGCATGAGATGTTGAATGAGTTCAGCCTTATTAATATGAATGGCCGTGTCTATGATCCGGTACTTGGCTGATTCCTAAGCCCGGACAAATACGTACAGGAAGGAGACAACAGCCAGAACAGCTGCTGCACCCCTATTGAAAACTTTGAATAGAAAAGCCTCGAAATATGAAAGCGGCTTCGATAGTCAATGAAGCCTATTTCGTAGAGCAATGAAAGCGGCTTCGTAAGCAGTTGAAGCCTATTGCTATCGTTTAATTTATAGGTTCTTCTTTTCATAATAAAAACTGTTTACCTGAAGTTCTTATGCAGGTTATCAACTAAGAACCTGCATATAACTCATTCAACCAAGAAATCAACATTATCGGCATATCTCAGCCCAAAGAAGCCTCTCTTAATGTTCATAA
>CAVACC010000009.1:0-49661 GCA_963587495.1 Clostridia bacterium
TAATAAAGTAAAGAAAAAAGAACAAAAGTGAAAGTTGAAACCCTCTTAAAAATAACTGAAACAACTGAAACTGAAACAACTTTTCAGCCCCCTCGTGTCCCTTTTCTCTCCGAGGCACCTCTATCTCTTCAGCTGCCATTCCACGAGTGCCGCCTGAGCGATGCAGGCTTCCTCACCGATGGTCTTGCTGATGTTCACCCCCTCGTCCTCAAACACCTTCAGGGTGAGCTGTATGGCACCGTCCTTGGTCTTGGAGATTCTGCCGTGTGCGAGCTTTCGGATGAGTTCCGACTGTGCTCTGGGCCTTGGTCGGCGTATAAAGTCGAAGGTGCCGTCGAAATGCTGCTGAGCCAGTCCCATTGCCCGGAAGCAGGGCAGCGGCAGCGCCACGGGTTCCGAGGGCGTGAAGAGGAACTTGTCGTTGCCGTCGTAGTGGGCCACTCCCTCAATCTGCCAGTGGTCAGGCTCTCCGATGAAAAAACTGTTTTCGTCATTCGTGTTGTGACTGTTGATGCTATGATACTTTCCGTTTTGATTTTTGATTTTTTCCATAATCTTGATTGATTTTGCGAGCGAAGAAGAGTCGTGTAAGTATTGGATTTTGCGCGCGCCTTTACCCCTCGGGAACCATTCTTACGCTGCTTTTCTCAACTCAGATTAATGATTTTTGGGTTACTTTTCGCTGTTGCTCTTGTTGCAAGAAGCATTAAAACTCACGTTGACAGAGAATTTCCAGATGCGGAATGAAATAAAAATGTTCATAATATACGAATGCAAGGCCTCACCTTCCTTTAAGGCTCATTAGTTAGCAGCCCAACCTTGCCGAAGCTGAGGGCAAAATTACTTGGATTTCCAAACTTGGAGGCATAAAAAATCCCTCACAGCTCCGTTTGGTGGATGTGGGGGATAAACTTAGTGTTTTCGGTGGATATTCCTGGGGGATGTCAGTCCAGTCTTACGATTCTTGTGTTGATCATCCTGCCGGGCTTGGCGTATTTCGATTCGGTAAATTCTTGGTCCATCAGGCTGGCAATAGCACGGTATCTTTCGCAGCACGAGGGTGCCTGGGCGTCTTCGAGCGACCATTCCTCATAGTTTTTATCCTTAAAATATCGGTCTATTTTCTTGAAATCCTCGCTGCTGCACCTCAGATTGGATGCGAAAAGGCTGTTCATCTGCTCCACAAAGGCCCTGTTGGTTTCCTTTTTCAGCCATTTTTTCTCTTTGAAGACCTTGTACACGATGAACCAGTGCCTCTGTGCGGTAATGACTTTCTTCTTCAACAGGTCGTCTATTTTTCTCATCACCTTGTCCACGTCTACGTTTTCCTTGAAAACGATGTTCTTCACGGCAGGCTCATTCTTTATTTCGCAGTGCTGCTTGGCTATCTTGAGAGCCAGCATTTTGTTGAAGAAGGTGAGGATTTTTTCATCGTCCTGTTCATTCTGGTCTATAATATGGCTCATGGTGACGTCTATTTTTCGTTCCTTATCATGGTATATTTTCCCATACACGGTGTCAAAAAGTTCATCTTTGCACTTCTTTACCATGCATTGTTTCCGTTGGTCTTCGTCAGGAAACTCCAGCACCAAGTCTTCGCAGTCTTGCTGGTAGAGTGTTTCGAGATGCTCCATGTTCTCTGCCTCATATTTTCCCATCAGCCGCTCGTAGAGCTGTTGGTAGTAGCCAGGCATGATGAACGACTTCCGGAACCCTTCTGCCCCTTCACCCAGCAGCATGACGATGTCGCTGATGGTCTTGCGCACCTCCTCTTCTTCTTCGTATTCCTTGTAGGCGTTGAACTTGGCTTCTTCGGTGTTCTTGATTTTCTCAAAGGCTCGTTTGTGGTCGTAGAGCAACGACCAGGCTGTCTCTTCCCTGAGGATAAGGAGCAGCGAGTGTATTTCGTTCAGCAGTTTGCGCAGAATCTTCTTCCATGCGCTGAGGATGTCTTCTTGGTTGGTCTCCGATTCTTCCGTCACGAGGAATCCGAAACAGGCGGAGAAACAGTCTACCTTTTTTCTTAGGTTGTCGATATGATCTATGATTTCTTGACCCATTGGTTATCGTATTTAGGTGTTGATTGGTTAGGTGTTGATAACCGGCATGGGCAGCTTGCTGCACCAGTATTCGGGTACCTGCAAGAACCTTCGGTAAGGTACAAACAAGTATTGCCCACGCCGTAGATGGAGTGGACGCCTTGCTGTCACCGTCTTCTTACCGATTATTTCCGAATTTGCAGGTTCTGAATACTGTAGAAGTGTCAGTTCGTCAGCGTCATTTTTCTTTATGGTTGTTTTCTGGTCTGTCTGTTTCTTATTGTGTTGTGTTAAAGGGTTAAACGATGTTTTCTTCGTCATCTGCCCAGTGGTCGCATTGGCGCATCACGGTCTCCAGCGCCTTCTCTGCACCCTCGGGTGGATACTTATACTTCTTGAGCAGTCGCTTCACCATCACCCGCATCCTCGCACGGGCCGAATCCTTGCGGTTCCAGTCGATGGTGCGGTTGCGGTGCAGCACGTCGGTCAGCTCGCGGGTCAGCGCCAAAAACTCCTCGTCGCTGTAGGCCTGGCGCACGCCCTCGGGGGTGGAGAGCGCATCGTAGAAAGCCTTCTCCTCGGGCGTAAGCCCCAGGTCGCCAGCCTCTGCCTCCGCCTCCTTCATCTGCTGCGCCATCTTCAGCAGCTCCTCTATCACCTCCTCGTTGGTGAGCAGGCCCTTCAGATAGTTGGAGAGGCACAGTTTCAACATCTCCGAGAAGAGGTCGCTCTGTATGATGTTGGTCTTCTGCTGCTGTTTTATCTTCTCATTCATCAGTTTCTTGAGCAGTTCGATGGCGATGTTGCGCTCCTTCATGTTCTTGATTTCCTTCAGAAACGCCTCGTCGAAGAGCGAGAACTCCACCTTCTTGTCGCCGAAGAGGTTGATCACGCCGTCGCTCTTCACGCTCTGACGTATCAGGTCGCCGATGCGCTGGTTGATTTCGTGGCGGCTTATCCTGCCCTGCTGCGAGAGTTTGAGCATCATCACGCGCAGCGCATCCATGTAGCACACCTCCGCTTTCTGCTGCTCGTCCAAGAGCGAGCGGCACAGGGTGGTGGCGTTGTGAAGCAGATTGCTGTGCTCTGTGAAATTCTTCTTGAGCTGCTGCTTGGATGGCGCCAAGAGGAAGTTGGCACCGCCCGTAATGGCGAGCGCCCGCTGCGTGTTGTCGTCGCTGAAGAATCGGCTGTAGTCGTAGCCGTGCAGCTGGTCGCGGCAGATTTCCATCTCTTCCTTCCATTTCAGCAGGGCGGTCTTGGCGATGTCGGGGTCGCCGAAGCGGCGGCGGTCGCGGTTGGTGTACTGCTGCATGGCGCTCTTCAGTGCCTGCGCAATGCCCACGTAGTCGACGATCAGTCCGCCTTCCTTGCCGGGGAACACTCGGTTCACTCGGGCGATGGCCTGCATCAGGTTGTGGCCCCTCATGGGCTTATATACGTACATGGTGGCGAGCGAGGGAACGTCGAAACCCGTGAGCCACATGTCGCGCACGATGGCTATCTTCATGGGGTCGTCGTTGTCCTTGAACTTGCGTGCCAGTTCTTTCTTGTAGGCTTCGTTGCCGATAATCGGCTGCCAGTCTGCGGGGTCCTGATTCGAGCTGCTCATCACCACCTTCACCTTCTCCGTCCACCCGGGGCGAAGCTCCAGCATCCTGCGGTAGATCTTGATGGCGATGTTTCGGGTCAGCGCCACGATCATGGCCTTGCCGGTGAGTTCCTGCGCCCGGTTCTCCTCGTAGTGCTTGATGATGTCCTTCACCAAGGCGTCGATGGTTGCGTCTTCGCCCAGGAGCACTTCCAGCCGGCTGTGCTCCTGCTTCGCCTTCATGATCTGTTCCTCGGTGGCTCCCTCGTCGGCGAGGCGGTCGAACTCATCGTCCAATAGCTGGATGGTTTCGGGGTCGAGGTTGAGGTTCACCACGCGGCTCTCGTAGTAGACGGGGCGTGTGGCGCCGTCGTCCACCGCCTGACTCATGTCGTAGATGTCGATGTAGTTGCCGAACACCTCCTCCGTGTCTCTGTCGCGGTCGCTGATGGGCGTGCCCGTGAAGCCGATAAACGAGGCGCCTGGCAGGGCCTCGCGCATCTTCTGGCTGAAGCCCTTCTTCATCGTCAGGCTCTTCATGTCCCAGTGCTCATCGCCGTATTGCGAGCGGTGGGCCTCGTCGGTCATCACGATGATGTTGCGGCGGGTGGAGAGTGCCGAGTCGCCTTCTTCAAACTTCTGAATGGTGGTGAAGATGATTCCCCCACTCTTTCGGTTACGGAGCAGATTGCCCAGGTCTTCACGGCTTTGGGCGTTCTGTGGCTCCTGGCGCAGGAAGTCCTGGCAGCGGCAGAACTGACCGAAGAGCTGATTGTCGAGGTCTTTGCGGTCGGTCACCACCACGATGGTTACTTCGGGCAGGTGCTGCACCAGCTGGTGGGCGTAGAACACCATGGAGAGGCTCTTGCCCGAACCCTGCGTGTGCCAGAACACACCTATCTTGCCGTTGCCTTCCACTGCCGTACGGGTGCGCTGCAGGGCTTTGCCCACGGCGTAGTACTGATGATAGGCGGTGAGAATCTTGGCATATTTGCCCTGGTTCTTGTCGAAGCAGATGAAGTTCTGCAGGATGTCGAGCAGTCGCTGCTGCTGGAACATTCCGAGGAAGAAGGTGCGATAGTCGGCCACGAGGGTCGTCTCGTATGAGCCGTCCACGGTCTTCCATTCCATGTAGCGGTCCAGGTTGGCGGTGATGGTTCCTGCACGTGTCTCGCTCATGTCGCTGATTACATTGAAGGCGTTGTAGCTGAAGAGGCTCGGGATGCTCTGCTGATAGTTCTTGATCTGCTTGAAAGCATCTTCTACGGTTGCGTCTTCGACAACGGCGCTTTTCAGCTCCACCACCACGAGGGGCAATCCGTTGACCATCACCACCATGTCGCAGCGCTTGTTCTTGTGCTCTTCTACTCGCCACTGGTTCACCACCTTGAAGAGATTCCTTTCGGGGTGGTCGAAGTCGATGAGCTGCATCAGGGCTGTGCGTTTTTCGCCCTTCTGCAGGAACCCCACCTCCAGACCGTTCTGCATCCAGAGGGTAAACTGCTCGTTGTTCTGTTCAAGTGTTCCGATGCTGATGTTGGTGATTTGCTTGATGCCTTCCTCCATTGCATCGGCTGGCAGTTCAGGATTAAGTCGTCGCATCGAGGCGACCAAATCGGCACGATAGAAAGGCTCCTTATAGTCGCGCTCCACCTCGTAGCCACATTCGTACGCATAGCCCAGTTCGTCCCGGAACAGGGCAATGAGCGTTCGCTCGTATGCGTCTTCGGTGAATTTCTTGTCGTCTGCCATAATGATATATTTTTTAATTTTCTTTCTCGTTATTTTTTCGTTGCTCCCTTATTGCGGGACTTCTATCTCGCCTGACATTAAGCGAGGGAGAAGGGTGTCGCGGAGGAGGGAGAGGGTGCGAGATTCTGCTGAGATATTCTTTATTCTTTGAAGTATTGAATCAAGTATTTTACTACATTCTTCTACTACTTTCAAAGGAGGAAGAACAACAACAAACTTATCTATGTCTGCTTTACCCAAATGACTAACAGTTGTTCCCGTTTTGTAAGACTGAACAAATTCTAACTCTGGTTTCATTAAATAAAGAACAAACAAATTGCTGATAGATGTCTGCTGCGACATTAATTTGCACACTCGCTGATTCAGCAATCCCGTATTACCTTTCCAAATATGAGGGACAAATTCTGCATCCATACCAGCAACTATGTCTCCCATATTTACATATTCTGTTTGCGGAAGTATTTCCGGTGTATAGAATTGCGGATTGCAATCTTTTAAATCCCTAATCCTTATTAAAGGAAGACCTTCCCCATTATCATTGAACTTGGCTGATTTATAAGGAGCACCATAAACTACTTTCACATATTCATATGGGCTTCCTACTTTCCATCCTTCCGGAATCATTCCCAATTCACTATCCACGAACTTACAATCCTTGAAAGGCTCAAAGTCCACGAACCAATTCTTGAAAATAGCCTGCGCCATCTCCTCCAAATCAGCATTGATCTTGTTGTTCAACTCTATCTTACGATCGAGAGAAGAAAGGATGGAGACAATGCGGCGCTGGTCTTCAAAAGAAGGAATTCTAAAGCTATACTTTGTCAAAGATTCTATCGTAATTTGTGGTTGTGCAGAACCTGAATTCAAAATAGATAGATTTTCTAATTGATGCAGATAGTAGAAAAATACCGGTAAACAAATCTGTTCGTTTAAAGAGACAGATATTGCAAGATTTGTAAGATAACAATCTTCATTTGTTATTTTTACATCTCCGCAACCACCGACACCTCGTGCAACTACTACAATTGTATTCTTATAGCAGTTTATTTTATCAGTATAACCAACGTTTTTGTAACCAGTGAATATTGGAACTTTCCCTTCATCCTTCTTTTTGGGTGCAAGTTTGCCATATTGCATAATTGCAATATCCCCCAATCTAACTTCTTTCCACTCCATACTTTACACCTCCCATCCAATTTTCTTCAACTGCAATCTGATTTCCTCTTCCTGCTTCTTGCTTTCCTCAAACAGCTGTTTCAACTCACCAGAGAGAGTTTTCATTTTCTCATCAAATGGCACTCCGTCGCCTTCGTCTTCGGCGATTCCTACGTAACGTCCAGGAGTCAGGATGAAGTCTTGCTCGGCAATCTGCTCGGTGGTGCAAACGGCACAGAAGCCCTTTTCATCCTCCAGGGTTCCCTGCTGGAACGCATGGAAGGTGTCAGAGATTTTTTTGATGTCCGTATCAGGCATCAGCTCACGAAGTTTGCGGGTTACCATTGAGCCTAAGTTGCGAGCATCGATAAACACGGTCTTGCCCTTCTGCGCCTTGTTGCGGCTGATAAACCAAAGACTTACAGGAATACCCGTACTGTAGAACAGCTGAGAAGGCAAAGCCACGATTCCCTCCACCAGGTCGGCTTCGATGATGGCTTGGCGAATCTGACCCTCGCCGCCACTCTGACTCGAAAGCGCACCATTCGCCAGCACCAAACCAATCTTGCCGTTAGGAGCCAGATGGTGAATCATGTGCTGCATCCACGCAAAGTTGGCGTTGCCAGCTGGCGGCAAACCATACTGCCAGCGCACGTCTTCCTGAAGCGCACTCTGTCCCCAGTCGCTGAGGTTGAAGGGAGGATTGGCAAGAATGAAATCTGCCTTCAGCGTCGGGTGCTGGTCATCGAAGAAACTGTCTGCATACACACTTCCCAGGTTTGCTTCCAAACCATGGATGGCAAGGTTCATTTGCGCAATCTTCCATGTCTCAGAGTTGCTTTCCTGTCCATAGATACTGATTTTGCGCAGATTACCCTGGTGGCGTTCGATAAACTTGGCGCTCTGCACAAACATACCGCCGCTTCCGCAGCAAGGGTCATACACTCTGCCCTCGTAAGGCTCCAGTATCTCTACCAGCGTGCGGACAATGCAGGAAGGCGTATAGAACTCGCCAGCGTTCTTACCTTCGAGTGAAGCAAACTTCTGAAGGCAGTACTCATAGGCTCTGCCCAAAACATCTTTCTCCTCGCCAGCATCGTGCATTTCTATGTTGGTGAAGAGGTCAACCACTTCACCTAATTTATTTTTAGGCAGTTCGGGACGGGCAAAATTACCAGGCAGCACATTCTTCAGTCTTTCGTTCTCACGCTCAATGGCGATAAGCGCTTCATCTATCACCACACCTATTTCGGGAGTGTGGGCAGCAGCGCTAATCTTGCTCCATCGGGCTTCAGCTGGCACGAAGAAGATGTTCTCGGCAGTGTATTCGTCCTTATCTTCCGGGTCGGCGTATTCGTCGCCCTGCAGCTCCTGGAACTTCTGGTCGAAGCGGTCGCTGATGTATTTCAGGAAGATGAGTCCGAGCACCACGCCCTTGTACTGCGAAGCGTCGAGACTGCCTCGCAGAATGTCGGCTGCCTTCCATATTTTCTCTTCAAAACCAATACTGATGGTATCTTGTTTCTTAGCCATAGTGTCTTATTTCGTTTTGAGCACAAGTCGCCAGCCCTCGCTCTGAAGGATGAGGGAGTCGGTTGTGCGGGTTATCTTAAAAATGGTGTTGCCGATTTTGATTTCATCGCCCTCGAGGGTGTAGGCGATTTGTCCTAAGGGAATAATCTTGTACTCTGTCTTCGTCACCTTGCCCGTATCGTCGAAATGGTTGACAGTCTCGCCCTGGGTGAAGATGATGTTGCCGTCGGCAAACTGGGCGAAGGTGTCTGATTCCCTCATGTCAATCCAAAAACCGCCGAAGCTCTGACAAGCCTCGGTCACCTCCCATTCCTGGGCGCTGAGCAGCGACTGGTAGTCTACTGCCTCGGTGCCGTTGTCCGTGTCGGAAGAGCAGGAAGTGAGGACGGGTACTGAGAACACAAAAAGGACGACTGCCACCGCTGTGATGAAGGATGACAGTCGCCCTTTGGCGTGCGAAAAATATGCATGAATGGTTCGGGTTAATCTTGATAACTCAAAATTACCCCCCCCGAATAACTGACAGATGGTTAATGATTTATTAGTTTTCATTCCTTTATTTTTATTGTCTCCACTGCTTCGTAATGAATCCCACAGCAGCCTTTTGTTGTAAAATACTTCTCGCAAAAGTAATATTTCTTTTTCAAATTATCGTCTTTATTACTTTCTTTAACTTATTTTTTGTGTTTTCCGTCCCTGCCACCAAACAGATTTGCCTGCAAATCGCCTTCCCCGACATCCGCCTGTCCGAGCCCCTTGATGATTCGCATGACGAGTGCTTTGCATACTGGACAAAGTGGGAGGAATGAAATTCCCCTTTTGCGAAAGTTGAGTTAATTATCTATAATATTTCAAGATAACCCATATTATAATGAAGTATTTTGCGTATATTTGCACATTATATTAATGGTTAAGATTATGGCAAAGGACACAATGGCAAACAAACTTCCCAGGAAGTTGCTTCAGAAAATGGAAATCGTAGGAGAGCAAATCAAGCTTGCCCGATTGCGCCGCGACCTGAGCATGGCACAAGTTGCAGAAAGGGCCACTTGCTCGGAAGTAACGCTTTGCAAAGTGGAGAAGGGATGCCCCACGGTTTCCATCGGAATCTATCTTCGTGTGCTCTATGCACTTCAGCTGGATGACGACATCTTGCTCCTGGCAAAGGATGATAAACTCGGAAGGGCATTGCAGGATATGGGACTGAAGAACCGTCAAAGAGCCTCTAAAAAGAAATAGAAATGGAACGACTATTGGTTTTCGCAGATTTTGACTGGCTCGACAAACCGGAGCTGGTAGGTGAGTTGTGCTATGAGAAACTGCGCGGCTCGGAAAGTTATGCTTTCAGGTTTGATGATAATTGGCTTAAGTTTCATGCTGGAATCAAACTTTCTGAGGACATCAACAATTATCCTGGCTTGCAATACACTCAGCCTGGGAATGATATTTTCGGCTGTTTTTCAGATGCGTTGCCCGACCGGTGGGGGCGCACCTTGCTCAAAAGAAGAGAACAAATACAGGCATCAGAAGAAAAGAGGGCTGTAAGAAATCTTTCTTCGTTCGACTATCTCATGGGCATCGATGACTTCTCCAGAATGGGCGGATTCAGATTGAAAAGAGAGCTGGATGGAGATTTTATCAATGTTTCGCCTTCCCTCAAGATTCCACCGCTAACTGAACTTAGACAACTTGTTCTTGCCAGTCAGGAAGTTGAGAAATCAGAAGAAAATGACGTGTTGCCCGAGAAGAAATGGATAGCTCAGCTTATCCAGCCTGGTACTTCTCTGGGTGGTGCAAGACCCAAGGCTGGAGTTTTGGATGATAGTGGAAATCTATGCATAGCTAAGTTTCCGTCAAGAAAGGATGACTATGATACAGGTCTTTGGGAACATTTTTCTCATCTTCTTGCCCGCAAAGCTGGCATCTATGCAGCTCAAACCAAGGTGCTGGGCGGTTTGGGAAAATATCACACACTTCTTTCCAAACGTTTTGACAGAACTGATAAGGGAAAGCGAATCCATTTTGCATCATCCATGTCACTGATAGGATTGAGGGATGGAGATAATGCGCAGGGTGGTTATGGTTATCTTAATATTGTCGATTTCATACTACAAAGTTGCTGCGACGTAGAGAAAAATCTTCAGGAACTTTACCGTAGGGTTGCCTTCAATATTTGTATTGGTAATTCGGATGATCATTTCAGAAATCATGGCTTCCTGCTTACTCCAAGAGGATGGACTCTGTCGCCTGCCTATGATATGAATCCTACTCTGAACGAATATCAAAGCCTCCTGATCAATGAATCTTCCAACAAGGCTGATATTCGTACTTTGCTGGAATCATGCGAGAGCTATATGATAAAGAAAGAAGTGGCAGAAAACATCATTCGCCAGGTTCAGGCGGCTGTGGCTGGATGGGAGAATTTAGCTGTTCTGCTTCAAATACCAGCAAGAGAAGTGACGATGTTTAAGGACAGATTCAAGCTGAACCTGTAAAGGACTCAACTTCCACAAGTGTGCTGCTTATAGAAGATGCTAACCTGACAGATAGGAGCTTCTGCACCTTACCTTTGCTTTACCCTTCGGCCAGCGATTTTCAATTCCGCTATGCGCCGGTAACTTTGGGTTCAGGGCGTGAGAATTTAATAGGGTTCTTGATGACAATCTATCATTTTTCTATGTTTTTGCTTGGTAGTTTCAGAATTAAAACGTAATTTTGCTGATGAAAATCAATTAATTTTAAAATAAGGATTAAATATGGATACTTCAGTTATAAATAATCCTCAGCTTTTAGTAACAGTTTCCGACCCTACTATGTTGACAAAATTGAAAAACGCCATTAAAATGTTGAATGGTGTTAGTTCTATTTCTGTTTTGAAGCCAAAGAAGACTGGACTGGAATTAGCTGAAGAGGACAAGGCAAAAGGCAGAGTTACCCACTGGAATTCCGTCGACGAAATGTTTAACTCTATTTTAGGTGAATAATGTATAAACTTGGAACGACCAAAAGATTTGACAAGGCACTAAAGCTTTGTCAAAAACGAGGCTATCCCATAGCAGAACTTAAAAAAGCTATAGCTCTATTGGTTGAAAACGGAAACCTGCCATCAGAATATAAACCACATATTCTTCATGGCAACCATGAAGGTGAATGGGAGGCACATATAAGACCTAACTGGCTGTTGATTTGGGAACAGAACGATGACGAATTGACTCTGTTAATGCTGACAACAGGTACACATTCTGATGTATTTGGCAAAACAAGAAGATAATGTTAAACTACCTCCTTTTCAGCAGCACGTAGATGATGACGGGGGCACCAAGAAGTGGGGTGACTGCTCCGAGGGGAATCATGCCGTTCTGGGTGGGAAGGGCGCAAAGCCAGTTGCAGAGCAGGGCGATGACCGAACCCAAGAGCAGCGTGGAGGGCAAGAGAACACGATGATTCTCGGTCGTGACAAAGAGACGCGCGATGTGGGGCGTGGCCAAACCGATAAAGGCGATGGGACCGCAGAAGGCGGTGACCGTGGCGGTGAGAACGCCTGTCACAAGGAGCAGCAACAGACGGAGCCAGCGGGTGTCGTAACCCAGGTTCTCTGCATACAGCTCGCCCAAGAGAAAGGCATTGAGAGGTTTGACAAGTGCCAATGCCGCTAAGAGGAAAAGACCGATCACCACGGCTGCCACAGGAATGCTGGCGAGCGAGACGTTGCCGAAACTGCCCATTCCCCAGACGGTGTAAGACTTCACACCCTCGCTCGTGGCAAAGAAGTTGAGCAGCGTGATGGCGCTGTTGGCCAGATAACCGATCATCAAACCGATGATGAGCAACATGGTGCTGCTGCGCACCACAGCTGAAAGGGCCGAGATGAGCGCCGTCACCGCCAAGGCTCCCACCAAAGCCGAAAACAGTACTGCCGCATAACCCGCCAAGGAGAGCGAGCCTGCCGACAGACTGCCGCCCATGCCCAGCATGACGACTGCCACCGCAAGGGCTGCTCCGCTGTTGATGCCAAACACATCGGGACCCGCCAAAGGATTGCGGAAGGTGGTTTGCAACAGGAGTCCGCTAACCGACAAAGCCGCTCCTCCCATCAGCGCCATGATGGCCTGAGGCAGTCGCGACTCTATGATGATGAAGCGCCAGGTGTCGGACGCTCCTCCCGTAACGTTGCCTGTAAGAATTGCCCATACGTCGGCCAGGGGGATGCTGACGCTTCCCATGGCGAGGTTGAGCACGAAGAGCACAACCACCAACAGGGTTGCTGCCGTAAGGGCGACGATGGTTTGGGGACTTTTCATAAATGCAGCTTTGAGTCTTTTGAAAATGTTACGACTGCAAAGTTACATTTTTTCCTGCAACCAGCAAAAATTTTATTGAAGTTTCGAATGGCTTTTTATCCATCTCCACATCAGGGCGACGCCTGGCAGGATGCACGCCACGAGGTCGGCAAGGCCTGCTGCTACCATCATGCTCGCATCGGCATGAACGGTGGTGTAAGACTCCGTAGGAAGCAGAACGCCCTGAAGCACAACGGCGAAGACTAAGAAGACTAACAGTTCGCGGGTTGTTGCCTTGCTGTGATAATCGAAACTGCTGTGGATGGTGTAAAAAATGCTTTTCACAGCCTCAGCTACGTACTTCTGAACACCAAACTCGGACATTCTCCATCCCGTACTGCCCCACTCTGCGTTTGCGTTGCCAAGATTCATGTTGGCTTGATTCATTGTCAGTTCCATAAGCCTAATCATTTAATTCATGTTTCTTTTTCTGATGCAAAAGTACAAGAGCCATATTACACCATGATGTAGAACGTGTTACAATCGTGTGACAATTTTATCGGAAGGTTCGCAAAACAGCACGCACTATAAGGTAGGGCGTGCTGCTTGTGTCCCTTACAGGTTGACCTTAATACCTGCGTTGATTTTCACTCCGTAGTACTCCACTTGCATGGTGCGGTTCTTCTCACCCTGATAGTAGCGCAGAGGCTGGTTGAGCAGGTTGTTGGCATTGGCGTAGACTGTAAACTTCTGCTTCTTTCCCCAGGTGTAGCTGGCGTTGAGGTCGAGATAGTTCACGTTGTCGTAGTAGCGGTCGAGAGCACGGCTGGTGCTCATCTGGTCGATGAACGATGAAGCGAAGTTGTAGGACAGGCGGAGGCTCAGACCACTCTTCTCGAAGAAGAGCGAAGCATTGGCTGTATGCTCTGGCGAGCCAGCCACCTTCACCTCGTCGCCGTCCTCGATGCCGAGGCGCTCGTTGAAGTTGCGGGTGGTGCTGTGAGTGTAGGTGTAGTTGCCGTAGAAGCCGAGGCATTTCAGGGCTGGAGTGATGAAACCGAAGTCGCGCTGATAAGCCACTTCCACACCATACACACGGGCGTCGTAGGCGTTGATGTTCTGAGTCACCTCAAACTGCTTGTCGGCATTGTCGCCCGAGAGTCCGAGGTCGCTGCCCAAGTATTTGTTGGAAGCCCACTCCACGTTCACGTTCTTGATGTCCTTATAGAAGAGACCCAGGCTCACCAGTCCCACACTCTTGAAGTAGTGGTCGGCAGAGAGGTCGATGTTGAGCGCTCTTGCAGGCTTGGTGTTAGGATCGCCGATGGTAGCCTCCTCATCGGCAATATTGAAGGTCTTGTTGGCGATGAGTGCCGAATACTTAGGACGCGAGATGGTCTTGGTGACAGAGGCTCTGAGGCTTCCGTCGGGCGAGTATTTGTACTTCAGCAAGAGGCTTGGCAGGAGGTCTGTATAGTGGCTCTTGATGTCGCCTGTAGGCTTCATGGTTGGGTCGCCGTCCTCGGGAATGTCCACATTGTAGCCGCTGGTATTCAGGTCGGTACGCTCCACGCGCAGACCCAGGGTGGCTGAGAGTTTCTTGCCTATCTTCTGGTCGAAGCGCAGGTAACCGGCTGTTATCTGCTCGCGGATCTTATAGTTGCCGGCTTCCTCCTCGTAGTTTTCTGTTCCCTCATACTGGCTGAAGTCGATTTTGCCCAACGTGCTGATCGAGATGAATGGCGAGTTGGCAGGATACTGGCTGCCCGGCATGAAGCCGTCACGAATCTGCAGGCTGGTGTTGCTGCGCCAGTCGTCGCCCAGCACCTCCTCGGGGTCGTAGTCGAAGAATGAGGTGGTGCGCTGCTTGTCCTTGCTGGTGTACTTGGCACCAAACTTCAGGGTGTTGCCGTAGAGACCCTTGCAGAGCGGCAGGGTGAAGTTGAGTCGTCCCTTCCATTCGTTCTCCACGATGTCCTGGTTGGAGTTGTTGAGCTCGTCGAGCACCCAGTGGCTGTCGTCGAGTGATGGGAGCGATTTGGCGTAGTAAGGCTGCTTGCCGCCCACGTCCTGGAAACCGTCGCCGAAGTCGATGAACTCGTTTTCTCTCTTACCATATTTATATTTGTAGGAAGCATAGCGCTCGTTGGGGCGCTCCTCGGTGGCTCGCGAGTAGCTGGCAGCCCAGTCCATCTTCAGGTTGCCCAGCTGGTGCTCTCCGTCGAGGGTGTAGTCCATGGTCTGCTGCAACTCCAGTCGGGCGTTCTTCTGGTCAGACGAGCCTGCCTTGGTCTGGAACACGACGCTCTGCTTGGAAACCTTGCTGTTCAGCTTCTTGTAGCTGATGCGGTAACGGTTCTCCCAGTCGCTGCGACGATTGTAAATGCCCTTGAACGAAATCTTGTGCAGGGGGTTGAACTTATAGTCCAAAGCCAGGGAGTAGCTCTGACGCTCACGGGTGACGTAGTACTGGCGCACCTGAGCCTCCTTGAGCTCTATCTCCTTGTCGTCGTTCTCCTCGTATTCGAACTCGGTATTGTCGGAACCTCCGGGAGCATACTGATAAGAGGCAGAGGCCATGATGCCCAGTCGGTTCTGGAAGAATCGGTTGCCCCATGTAGCAGCCAGGTCCCATTGTGGTTTGCCGCTGATCCATGTATAGCCTGAACCTACGTTGAAGTTGAGCACCTGGTGACTGGGGGTGTTTTTGGTCACGAGGTTGATTTCGCCTCCGATAGCATCGCCGTCCATGTCGGAGGTCACCACCTTGTTCACCTCAATGGTCTGAATCATGTCGGCAGGAATCAGGTCGAGCTGCACGTTGCGGGTGTCGCCCTCTGCCGAAGGCATTCTGTTGCCGTTGACGGTCACCGAGGTAAGGTCGGCAGAAGTGCCTCTCACCTGTCCGAACCGGGCCTCACCCTGGTCGTACTGCACGTTGATGCCGTTGATGCGTTTCAGGGCGTCGCCGATGTTAGAGTCGGGGAACTTGCCCACCTGGTCGGCGCTCACCACATTGGTCACACCCATGTTCTCCTTCTGCATCTGCAGGGCCTTGCGCTGACCGTAGAAGGCTCCGTTCACCACCACTTCCTTGAGCTCGTTGCCCTCGCTCAGGACGATGTTTCGCTCCACGTTCTTGCCCACCAGTTTGACGACGTAGGTCTTGGGCGAATAGCCCACGTAGGACACCTTCACCTTGTAGGTTCCGGGCTTCATATTGGGCAGGGTGTAGAAACCGTTCACATCGCTTGTTACTCCTGTATGCAAATCTTCCACCATGATGGTTGCTCCTGGCAAAGCCTGATGCTCTGCGTCGACAATACGTCCGCTGATGACTCCGCCCATCAGGACGTTGCTTTCGGGTTCTGTCACGGCGACTGCTGCGCCTGTGGCTGTCAGCATCAGGGCCGAGAATAATACTTTCTTGAGATTCATAAAATTTTCCTGTATAATGATTTTTTCGATTTGAGTTTACTTCTTCACCTTCTCTATGGTGTGGATGATTTTTCCGTCCTTGTCGATCATCGACATTCTGAGCTGCTTCTTGTCGGCAGTAATGACCGAGAAACCGTCGGCTGAACTGCAGAACACAGTACCATCGATAGGTTTCACAGGACGCGCAAGAGATGATGAGGAATTGACCACGTAGTCGATGTTGTCGCCCTTCTTCTGGATGTGCTGGAAGTTGTGGATGTGTCCGCAGGCGTAGATGGCCACATTATTATATTTATGGAGTACGGGCAACAGGCGCTTCTGCATGTCGAGGCGCTCGCTCTCCTTCTTGCGGGTCTCGGCGTAGATGGGATGATGGCCTACCACGATGACCCAGTCTTCCTTGGCGTTCTTCAGGGTCTCGTCGAGCCAGGCGAGCTGAGCCTCCACGTCCTGCTTGCAGGCATCGGGATATTTGGCCGAAGCCTTGCGGTAAGAGTCGATGAGAGGAGTGGTGTCGAGGAACACCACGCGAAGGGTGGTTCCCTTGTGGTCGAACACCTTGGTGTAATATTTCTCTCTCATCATCCAGCGGCGGCTCACCTTGCCGTAGTCCATGAAAGCCTGTGTGTTGCCACGATACTCATGGTTGCCGCATACGGCGAACCAGTCGAGCATCAGTTCGGGATGAGAGTAAACCCATTCGTAATTGGTGAGCCACAATGGGTCTTGGGTTGAAACCACGCCATTGAAATGGTGGATGTCGCCTGCTGCAATCACGCACTCCGGACCTACCACGTCGGCCATCTCGCCCATCAGTTCGGCGATGGGTTTCTGGTCGTAATAGCCGTTGCGGCCCATGTCGTTGGTCATGTAGAGTGTGATTTCGCCCTTCAGCTTCTGCCATTCTGCAGCATTCGCCTTCCAGTTAGGATTCTGCTGAATAGCGGTTGCTGCACTCTGCGAACAGGTGGTTACTGCCGTGTTTTGAGCCTTTGCTGTCAAGCCGCCGCCCAACAATAATGCTGAAGCCAAAACTACAGTTGCTACTCTCTCTTTCATCACAGCAACTCTGTTGCCATGCTTTCCCGAAAATTTCTTTTCCATTTTCTTTTTATTAAAATATGACTATAAAATATTCTTTGTTAAATTCCGGGTGCAAAAGTACGGCTATCATATGTCAATAAGGTTACAGCGGTTTTAATTCGGCCATAAAGAATGCTACAATGTCGTTACAGGAGTTCTAAAGGGGAATGCGTGCGCCAAAGACGGAAAAAGAGGAAGGGTGCCGTGAACGGAGCAAGATCATTTCTCGCCCACTCACGGCACCCCTTCTCTCTATATATCTACTGACAATCGAACCGCCGATGGGTTCAGATGTTACAAAAATCAGTTGCTGTAAGCACTCTCGCCATGCTCGTAGATGTCGAGGCCCTCCTCCTCTACTCGCTTGTCCACACGCACGCCGACAGTCTTGTCCACCACCTTGAAGATGATGTAGGTCACCACGATGCTGTAGATGATGCTCACCACGGTGGCTACCACCTGAACCCAAAGCTGGTGCCAGTCGCCATAGAGCGCGCCCTGAACGCCGTCGGCACCCGTGACGTAACGAGTGGCGAACACACCGGTGAGGACAGATCCCAGAATACCGCCCATGCCGTGTACTCCGAAGGCGTCGAGCGCATCATCGTATCTGAACTTCTCCTTCACTACTGCCACCATGAAGAAGCAGACGATGGTGGAGATAATTCCGATGCAGAAAGCTCCGAAAATGTCGGTACTGCCTGCCGCTGGAGTGATGGCCACAAGACCTGCCACAGCTCCCGTACAAGCTCCCACCGTGGTCGGCTTCCTGTTGACCACCCAGTCGATGAGCATCCAGGTGGTGGCTGCAGCAGCCGTAGCGACATGGGTTACGAGGAAGGCGTTGGCTGCCAGTCCGTCGGCAGCAAGACCGCTACCGGCATTGAATCCGAACCATCCCAACCAGAGGAATGACATTCCCATGAACACGAAAGTGATGTTGTGAGGAGTGACGGGATGACCGGCACGGTAATCGTCGCGCTTGCCCACACACAGCGCCATGACCAGCGCAGCCACACCGGCGTTGATATGAACCACCGTTCCACCGGCAAAGTCAATGGCTCCCATCTCCTGAAGGAATCCGCCGCCCCACACCCAGTGGGCCATGGGAAGATAGGCGATGATGACCCACAGAACGGTGAAGAACACATAACCGCTAAACTTCACGCGCTCGGCGAAAGCTCCGAGGATAAGGGCTGGAGTAATGAGGGCAAACATGCACTGGAACATCGCGAAGGTGAGTTCGGGAATGCCTGTAGGCATGAGAGCATCCAGTCCGATGCCGTGAAGGAAACATTTGTCGAAACCGCCGATGACGCAGGCCAAAGGATTGCCCGCCTCTGCATATTCGGTAGAGAAAGCCCACGAATATCCGAAGGCCACCCATATCAAACTGACTACTGCCACGATGAATACCGTCTGCATCAGAATGCTCAGGATATTCTTCTGGCGAACCAAACCGCCATAAAAAAGTGCAATACCAGGGATTGACATCAAGAGCACCAAGATGGTTGCCATGATCATCCACGCTGTGTTACCCGTATCGAGTGTTGTCAATAATAAACTGCTCATATTTTTTTATCAAGAATTTAAGAATTATAGAATTTTCATTGCTTCCGAGCAAAGCTAATCCTTTAGAATTCAGAATTAAAAACTATCGTTTTGAATTAGAGAACAAAAAGAAACGAAATTCTTAAATTCTCTAATTCTTGAAAACAAAATCCCTATTTTTCTTGCTCTGCATTATAAAGAGCAATGTCGCCTCTCTCACCGGTTCTGATTCTCACCGTATCCATTACCGGAATGACAAAAATTCTGCCGTCTCCCACTTCGCCCGTCTGAGCTGCTCCCTGGATGGCGGCGATAGTAGGCTCCACGTTCTTGTCGCGCACCACGATGTTGAGAAGCACACGCTCGATACTGCTCGTGTCGTACATCACACCACGGTAAATGCGTGCCTGTCGCATCTTGCCTTCACCCCTTACATTATAATAAGAGAACCACTCGATGTCAGCAGCTAAGAGCGCCTTCTTGACATCCTCGAATCTGGACTTGCGGATAATTGCCTCTATCTTCTTCATAATCCTTTAATAATTAATAATGTGTTAATACTTCTATTGATTGTTACTCTTTTTTTATTGATTGTCACTTTCTTGAAACGGACCTTCATCGGTTGTTACATAAATCAAACCTTTCCTTTACATATTGTTCGTTTTGGCTGCAAAATTACAATATTTTGTCAGCACAAAGAAACACAAGAAAACATTTTGATTATTTTTCTCGCGTTTTGTTTCAGTTTTTCATATCAATACCTATTTTTCCTTACACATTGTAAGGTTCAACAGCCGTTCAACTTTACGGTTTGTAAGTTTTCGCTTAAAATTTGATATTCTCCGTTCAAAATTTAATAGTTTTCGTTAAAAGTTTAAAGTTTAGTGTTTAGTGTTTAATGGGTAACAGCAGTTTTGCATGTGGTTCAAGTACGCCCTGAAGGCCCAAAAGCTCATAGCCCAGGGCGTGCTGCTGATAGGAGTTGTGTCTTAACTCCTTAACTCCTGAATAAAGATAACTTCTTAACTCCCTTATCCTTCAAGGCATTTGTCTTAACTCCTTTAACTCCTCACAAAAGACAACTCCCCTAACTCCTCATAAAAGACAACTTCTTTAATTTCTTTAACTTCCCCATTTGCAAAAATTGAGTGATTATTTTGTACCTTTGCAAATTAAAAATAACACATAAAACACAACACATTACACATTTTCAAGAAAAGATGGGAGACAAAATAACAAGAATGGAGCAAGGAATGCAACGACGCACAGAACTGCTCTTGGGAAAAGACAATCTTGAGAAACTGCAGGCAGCACGCGTGCTCATCTTCGGAATAGGAGGTGTAGGATCATGGTGCGCCGAGGGACTCGTGCGAAGCGGAGTGCGCCACATCACCATCGTGGACAGCGACCGCGTCTGCGTGACCAACTGCAACCGACAGCTCATGGCCACAAGCCGCACCATCGGACAGGTGAAGGTCGACGCACTACGCGAACGCCTTCTCGAAATCAACCCCAACGCCAACATCACAGCCTATCAGAAAATCTACGAGGCCAAGACTGCCGACGAGTTCCACATGGAGGAATACGACTACATCATCGACGCCATCGACTCGCTCAAGGACAAGGCCGACCTCATCCTACGTGCCACAGCCCTGCCCCGAAACATCACCTTCGTCTCCTCCATGGGTGCAGCCCTGCGCTGCGACCCCTTCATGATCAGGAAGGCTGAGTTCTGGAAGGTAGAGGGCGACCCCTTGGCACGGGCCTTGCGCAAGAAATTCAAGAAAGACAAGACCTTCCCCCGCCGCAAGTTCCAATGCGTATACAGCGAGGAGAAGCCGATGCAGAACCTGGGCGTGAACAAAGCCTGCGGCACCGGAGGCTGCCTCTGCCCCAAGGCAAAATTGCTCAGCGGCGAGAGAGGCACAGAGACTGCCGTCTACGACGCTCCCGGCGACCAGCAGTTAGTGGAGCACGAATGGTGTTCGACGAAGGCGCAGATCAACGGCTCGCTCTGCCACATCACCGCTTCCTTCGGTATGGCAATAGCAGGAATCGTCATCGGAAAAATCATAAACACCCCAAACTGATTCGCTTCCATCAAAACTCAACATACGGCCCCATAAAAAACTGCACGCAAACAAGGATTCAAAAACAAATTGTAACTTTTTTGAGCAAATCCTTGGCAGTTTGATAGAAATTGTTTACTTTTGCAACCAAGTTTTGTCTCGGCCCCGGTCGTTTCGGGGGTGGCATTACATTACCAAAATAAACAAGCAATGAAAGTATTAAAATTCGGCGGAACATCGGTTGGTTCCGTAAAAAGCATCCTCAGCTTAAAACGCATCGTAGAGAATGAGGCCAAGAAACAGAGTGTTGTAGTAGTCGTAAGCGCCCTCGGAGGAATCACAGACAAGTTGTTGCAAACCTCACAGCTTGCCCTCAAAGGCGACGAACAATGGAAAGAAGAGTTCGACGCCATGGTAGACCGTCACCACAAGATGATCGACACAATCATCACAGACACCAAAGACAGAGAAAACTTATTCATTTCGGTTGACTCGCTCTTCGAACAGTTGAAGAGCATCTACTTCGGCGTATACCTCATCCACGACCTCAGCGAGAAGACACAGGATGCCATCGTGAGCTACGGAGAAAGGCTCAGCTCGAAAATTGTGGCCACACTCATACGTGGCGCCAAGTGGTTCGACTCGCGCAAGTTTATCAAAACGGAGCGCATCGGTGGAAAGCACACCCTCGACAGCGAACTGACCACCCAACTGGTGAAAGACACCTTCGACGAGCTGCCCCGCATTTCGCTCGTGCCCGGCTTCATCAGCCGCGACAAGCACACAGAGCGCACCACCAACCTGGGACGAGGCGGAAGCGACTACACAGCTGCCATCATCGCCGCAGCACTCGATGCCGAGGTGCTCGAGATATGGACCGACGTCGACGGATTCATGACAGCCGACCCACGTGTCATCAAATCAGCTTATACCATCAACGAACTGAGTTACATCGAGGCCATGGAGCTTTGCAACTTTGGAGCAAAGGTCATCTACCCTCCTACCATCTACCCCGTTTGTGTCAAGAATATACCTATCAAGGTCAAGAACACCTTCAATCCTGATGCCCCAGGCACTATTATCAAGAACAAAATTGACGGCGACCAGAAACCCATCAAGGGTATTTCGTCTATCAACGGAACGGCTTTGATTACCGTTACAGGTCTGTCGATGGTGGGTGTCATCGGTGTCAACCGACGCATCTTCACCGCCCTGGCCAACGAGGGAATCTCCGTGTTCATGGTGTCGCAGGCTTCGTCAGAGAACTCTACCTCTATCGGTGTGCGCGAGCAGGACGTAGACGAGGCTGTACGCGTGCTCAACGAGGAATTCCAGAACGAGATTGCCGACGGAGCCATGTTCCCAATGCACGCAGAATGCGGACTTGCCACCATCGCCATCGTGGGCGAGAACATGAAGCATGCTGCAGGTATTGCCGGTAAACTCTTCGGAACTCTCGGACGAAGCGGAATCTCGGTCATCGCTTGTGCACAGGGCGCATCAGAGACCAACATCTCGTTTGTCGTCAAGAGCGACTTCCTGCGCAAATCACTCAACGTGCTGCACGACAGCTTCTTCCTCTCTGAATACAAGGTGCTCAACCTCTTCATCTGTGGAGTGGGAACCGTGGGCGGCAAGCTGATAGAACAGATCAAGAACCAGTATGCCGACCTGATGGAGCGCAGCAAACTGAAGCTCAACGTGGTGGGCATCGCTTCATCCAAGAACGCCATCTTCAACCGAGACGGACTCGACCTGGAGAACTACCGCGAGGAACTGAAGAACTCAGACCCCAGCACACCCGAGGTGCTGCGAGACACAATACTCGCCATGAACATCTTCAACAGCGTCTTCGTTGACTGTACAGCCAGCAAGGACGTGGCTGCCCTCTACCAGAGTCTGCTCGAGCACAACGTGAGCATCATCGCAGCCAACAAGATTGCAGCCTCAAGTGAATACGAAAACTACGAGCGACTGAAGAAAACCGCCATACAGCGTGGCGTGGTGTTCAGATTCGAAACCAACGTGGGTGCTGGTCTGCCTATCATCGGAACCATCAACGACCTGCGCAACTCGGGCGATAAAATCCTTAAGATTGAGGCAGTTCTCTCTGGTACGCTCAACTTCATCTTCAACGCCATCTCAGGCGTAGTACCATTCTCGGAGACCGTACGCATGGCCAAAGAGAAAGGCTACAGCGAGCCCGACCCACGCATCGACCTCAGCGGAATGGACGTAATCAGAAAACTCGTCATCCTCTCTCGCGAGGCTGGATACAGAGTGGAACAGGAAGATGTGGAGAAGCACCTCTTCGTGCCCGACTCTTACTTCAAGGGCAGCATAGACGACTTCTGGAAGAAACTGCCTGAGCTGGATGCTGACTTCGAGGCCAAGCGCAAGACTCTCGACCTGGAGCACAAACGGTGGCGATTCGTTGCCACCCTCGATGGTGGAAAGACAAGCGTTGGCCTGCAGGCTGTAGGCCCAGAGCACCCATTCTACAATCTGGAGGGAAGCAACAACATCGTACTGCTCACCACCGAGCGCTACAAGGAATATCCGATGATGATTCAGGGCTATGGCGCTGGTGCCAGCGTAACAGCGGCAGGTGTGTTTGCCAACATCATGAGTATTGCTAATATTTAATATTGTCTTATCAGATAGAAAGGATAACAATTATGAAGCATATTATCATACTTGGCGACGGCATGGCCGACCACGCTGTAGAACGACTGGGAGGCAAGACTCTCCTGCAATACGCCAACAAACCTTATATGGACATGCTGGCAAAGAAAGGAAAGACTGGACGACTGGTAACCGTACCCGACGGTTTTCATCCTGGATCTGAGGTAGCCAACAGCTCTATCATGGGTTACGACCAGAACGAGGTTTACGAGGGACGCGGACCGCTCGAAGCTGCAAGCATCGGCTACGAGATGAGTCCTAACGACTTCGCTCTGCGCTGCAACATCATCAACGTGAACAATGGAATCATCGTGACACACAACGGCGGAAACCTGGAGACAGAAGACGCCGACGTGCTCATCAAGTACCTCAACGAGAAGCTTGCCAGCCAGTATCCCGGCATCGTGAAATTCATCACCGGAATCCAGTATCGACACCTTCTGATTATCAAGGGCGGAAACAAATATGTAGATTGCGCTCCTCCTCACGATCATCCTAACGAAGAGTGGAAACCGCTGCTGGTGAAACCGATGAAAGGTGTTGACGAGGCTCTTCTTGCCGGCAACAGCGACAAGACTCCTGCCGAGGATGTGGCTGAGAACGGCGGTATCCTGAGCGACGAGTATCGCATGAGTGCCCAGCAGACAGCCGACCTTCTGAACGAGCTGATTCTGAAGAGTCAGGAGATTCTGGAGAACCATCCTTTCAATGTGGCGCGCAAGGAGCGTGGCGAGCGCATGGCAAACATCATCTGGCCTTGGGGCGGCGGTTATCGTCCGCACATGCTCACCCTCTCGCAGATGTATCCGCAAATCAAGAAGGGTTCTGTGATTTCTGCAGTAGACCTGATACGAGGCATCGGCCATTACGCCGGACTGCGCAACATCATCGTTGAGGGCGCTACCGGTCTTGCCAACACCAACTACGAGGGAAAGGCGGCAGCAGCTATCCAGGCGCTGAAGGACGGCGACGACTTCGTTTATGTGCACGTAGAGGCGAGCGACGAGGCGGGTCACGACGGCGATCTGGAACTGAAGCTCAAAACCATCGAGAACCTCGACCAGCGACTCATCAAACCAATCTTCGACGAGGTAAGCACCTGGGACGAGCCAGTATGCATCGCCATCCTGCCCGACCATCCTACTCCGGTAGAGATCCGCACTCACGTGAAAGAGCCCGTACCGTTCATCATCTACTATCCAGGCATCGAGCCCGACAGCGTAGAAAAGTACGACGAGGTAAGCTGCGTGAGAGGCTGCTACGGACTGCTGCAACTGCAGGAATTCATGAACACATTTATGGCAATCAATTAAAATCAAGAACTTCATGATAGCCCCCAAAGCTAATTATAAAGTTCAATGTTCAAATCTCAAAGTTCAAAGTAAGAAAATGAAATACTATTCAACAAATAAGAAAGCACCCATCGCCGATCTTCACAAGGCGGTAGTAAAAGGACTGGCAGAAGACCGTGGTCTCTACATGCCCGAAATTATCAAGAAGTTGCCACAGGACTTCTTCGACAACATCGAGAAACTCTCCTTCCAGGAGATTGCCTACAAGGTGGCTGACGCCTTCTTCGGCGAGGACGTCGATGCTGAGTCTCTGAAGAAGATCGTCTACGACACACTGGCTTTCGACTGCCCTGTGGTAGAGGTAGAGCCAAACATCTACTCTTTGGAACTCTTCCATGGCCCTACCCTCGCCTTCAAGGATGTAGGCGCGCGCTTCATGGCCCGTCTGCTGCAGTACTTCGTGCGTCAGGAAGGCAAGGAGAAAGTCAACGTGCTCGTTGCCACTTCGGGCGATACAGGTTCGGCTGTTGCCAATGGATTCCTCGGTGTTGACGGCATTCACGTCTACGTGCTCTATCCAAAGGGAAAGGTAAGCAAGATTCAGGAAAGCCAGTTCACCACCCTCGGACAGAACATCACAGCCCTCGAGGTGGATGGCGTGTTCGACGACTGCCAGGCACTGGTGAAATCTGCTTTCATGGACGAGGAGCTCAACAAGCACATGAAGCTCACCTCGGCCAACTCTATCAACGTGGCACGATTCCTGCCTCAGGCTTTCTACTACTTCAACGCCTATGCACGCATGAAGGAGAAGGGACTGGCAGACAAGTTGGTGATCTGTGTGCCCAGCGGAAACTTCGGCAACATCACAGCCGGACTCTTCGGGCATGAGATGGGACTGCCAATCCATCGCTTCATAGCTGCCAACAATGCCAACGATATTTTCTACAATTATCTGCAGACTGGCGAGTACAATCCTCAGCCCAGCAAGGCCACAATAGCCAATGCCATGGACGTGGGCGACCCATCCAACTTCGCCCGCATCTACGACCTCTACAAGGGCAACCACGAGGCCATCACAGCCTACATCAGCGGTGCCACATACAAGGACGAGCAGATAGCCGAGACCATGAAGCAATGCTACAACGACACCAAGTATGTGCTTGATCCTCACGGAGCTTGCGGTTATCGTGCCCTGAAGGAACAGTTGAAACCAGGAGAGGTTGGCGTGTTCCTCGAGACTGCCCATCCAGCCAAGTTCAAGGAGAAGGTGGACAGCATCCTCGGCACCGACATCGAGATTCCTGCACGCCTTGCCGAGTTCATGAAGGGCAAGAAGCAGAGCATCGAAATGACAAAGGACTTCGCTTCATTCAAGAACTATCTGATGAACGAATAAGAAGATTCTGCAGTCACAAACACATAAAAAACTTCACCCATCCTTCTTCTCTGTTTAGAGTTGGAGGATGGGTGAAGTTTTGTTGTACGTATGTTGTATTAAGCTTTTGCCTGATGCTGGTCACGAAGCAGGTCATTGACCGTCTTCACTGGGTTGAAAGTGCTGAGAGGAACCTCTACGAACACCGTGTTCCAGTCGCTCATGGCACCATTCCAAAGACCTGGCAGTTCGAGCGCCTTCAGTTCCTTGCCATTCTTGCTCTTGTTGCTGATAAATCCAGTCTTGGGATCCACATACTTAGGCAGGTCGAAGTCGTTGCCCTTATAGTCTTTAGTGGCACATACAAGGTCTACAGGGTTGAAGTGGGTGCCCTGTGCAAACATATCCATGTATTGCTTGTTGTTCTTGTCGATCTGTGAGCTTTCCAAAATCTGCAGACTCACCGTTCCGTCGCTGTTGTAGGTAAGGAAAGGTCCGCCACCAGGCTCGCCCACATTCTTTACCACGCCACATACACGCATCGGACGGTTCAGCTTCTTGCGTAGATAAATCACCAGGTCAGCATCCTCCAGTTCCTTGATGTCGGCACGACGGCAGCACAAGTCGCGCTGCAGGAATCGGATGATCTCCTCCAACTTCTCATGATTGTAAGTACCTGAGTCGAGCACGCGCAGATACTCGAAAGCCTTCTGCTGCAGCGAAACCAAGATGCCGGCAATCACCTGCTTGTAGGTCACGGTGTCGGCCTTCAGACGGTCGGGCACCACATTATCTATATTCTTGATGAACACCACGTCGGCATCTATCTCGTTCAGATTCTCTATCAGCGCTCCATGACCGCCTGGACGGAAGAGCAGCGACCCATCCTCGTTGTGGAATGGAGTGTTGTCGGGATTGGCGGCGATGGTGTCAGTACTTGGTTTCTGCTCAGAGAAAGAGATGTTGTACTTCACACCGAATTTCTTGGCGTAGCCCTCTACCTTATCTGCCACCATCTTTTCGAAGAGCTCCAGATGGTCGTGCGAAACGGTAAAGTGGACATTTGCCTCACCGTTACTGCTGGCATAAAGCGCAGCCTCTACCAGGTGCTCCTCCATAGGGGTGCGAACCTCTTCGTCGGAATACTCATGAAACTGCAGCAAGCCCTTAGGCAACTGACCATAGTTGAGTCCGCTTTCCTTCAGCAGGTTTGCCACCACTGCCTTGTACTTGCCTGCCTTGATCAGGTCGCATACGCTACTGCCCTCGTTCTCCTTGCACTTGCTGCAGAGAGACTTACGGAAGGCAAACTTCTTGATATTGTCGAAGAAATGCTTCTCGAAGTCAGTAGTAGGCATATCATAAGGCGCATCAAGGAACGCAAAGAGATCCTTGAACATTCTGCTTGCCGCACCCGATGCTGGCACAAACTTCACAATGCGGTGACCCTGCTTCTTGTACTCGTTCCACACCTGTTCATACTTCTTTACCTCCTCTGCGTCGGGTGACATAATTCCCTTACCAATGGCTGCAGCACCTTCGAGACGAAGGAAGGGGAAACCATTTTTGATTTGCTCCAATTGTTTTTCTATTTGCTGCTCCGAAATGCCGCGAGCAGCAATTTGGGTTAGTTCTTGCTGATTCATGATACCATATTTATGTTATTTTTTCTTTAGTTGTGCTACAAATGTAGTAAGTTTTTTTGGAAAAAAGAAATTTTATGACGATTTTTTGTACCTTTGCAATAAGTTTTTAAGAAAAGGGAAGAATTATGGACGAAAAATTCACTTTTACACCCGAAGAAAGGGAACAAACCCTCACCATTCTGGAACGATTGCGTACTGCTGTCGGCAACACTTTCAGCGCCCAGGATGAGCAACTGATCAGAGAAGATATTCATCACGCATTCATCAACCATCAGATAAGCCGAGATGTCTTTGGTCTCAATCCCATACTGTATGCTCTGCAGACAGCCGAGATAGCAGTCAACGAAATAGGACTCAGACGCGACGGAGTAATCGCCATCCTGATGCAGACCAGTGTGGTGGACGGTTATCAAACACTCGACGACATAGAGAAGAAATATGGCGAAGGCGTGGCGCACATCATCCGCGGTCTGTTGCGCATCAACGAACTCTACAAGCGCAATCCTGTCATCGAGAGCGAGAACTTCCGCAACCTACTTATCTCGTTCTCGGAAGACATGCGAGTGATCCTGATCATGATAGCCAACCGTGTCAATATGATGCGGCAAATCAGAGACACCGACCAGTTCGAAGCCAAGCAGCGTGTGAGCGAAGAGGCAAGCTATCTGTACGCTCCACTCGCCCACAAACTGGGTCTGTACAAACTGAAGAGCGAGCTCGAGGACCTGAGTCTGAAGTACCTGGAGCACGATGCCTACTATATGATTAAGGAAAAGCTCAACGCCACTAAGGCTTCGCGCGATGCCTACATAGCACGGTTCATCAAGCCTATACAGGAGAAACTGGATGCTGCCGGACTGAAATACCACATGAAGGGACGCACCAAGAGCATCCACTCCATCTGGCAGAAGATGAAGAAGCAGCAATGCGGATTCGAGGGCGTGTACGACCTCTTTGCCATCCGCATCATCCTCGACTCGCCACGCGACAAGGAATACATGCAGTGCTGGCAGGTGTTCGCACTCATCACGGCCATGTATCAGCCCAACCCTAAACGTATGCGCGACTGGCTCTCTGTGCCTAAGAGCAATGGTTACGAGAGTCTGCACACCACCGTGCTCGGACCTGAGAACAAATGGGTGGAGGTACAGATTCGCACAGAGCGTATGGACGAGATTGCCGAGCACGGACTGGCTGCCCATTGGCGCTATAAAGGTATCAAGAGCGAGAAGGGAGGCATCGACGAATGGCTCGCCAACATCAGAAGCGCACTCGAGAACAACGACGACCTGCAGCTGATGGACCAGTTCAAGATGGATCTGAAGGAAGACGAGGTGTATGTATTTACACCTAAGGGCGACCTGCTCAACTTCCCCAAGGGAGCCACGGTGCTCGACTTCGCCTACTACATCCACTCACGAATCGGCAACACCTGTGTGGGAGGAAAGATCAACGGGCGCGCAGTAAGCTTCAGACAAGAACTGCACTCGGGCGACCAGATAGAAATCCTGACGCAGAGCAACCAGAAGCCACGTCAGGAATGGATCAACATCGTGAAGACCTCGAAAGCCAAGGCCAAGATCCGACTCGCCATCAAGGAGACACAGAAGAAGGAAGGCCTCTTTGCCAAGGAACTTCTGGAGCGACGGTTCAAGAACAGAAAGTTGGAAATAGAGGAGAGCATCATGGCACGCACCATCAAGAAGATGGGCTACAAGGAGAACTCTGATTTCTACAAGGACATTGCCGAGGAGAAGATAGACCCCAACAGCATCATCGAGAAATACATTGCCGAGCGCGACCACGACCTGAATGTGAACAACACCACACGTCCTGCCGCCAGTGCTGCCGAATTCGAGTATGAGAATCCTACCGAGGAGATGATGCGACAGAGCGACGACGTGCTTGTCATCGATGAAAACCTGAAGGGAATAGACTTCGAGCTGGCCCATTGCTGCCATCCTATCTATGGCGACCCTATCTTCGGCTTCGTCACGGTGAGCAATGGCATCAAGGTGCATCGCTCCGACTGCCCCAATGCCAAGGAGTTGCAGCGGCGTTTCGGCTATCGCATCGTCAAGGCAAAGTGGAGCGGCAAGGGAACCTCCAAGTACGCCATTACCCTGCGAATCATCGGCAATGATGATATTGGAATCGTAAGCAACATCACCAACATCATATCCAAAGAGGATAAGCTCGTGATGAGAGGCATCAACATCTCGTCGAAAGACGGTCTCTTCTCGGGCAACATCACCGTGATGATTGATGATGCCTCACGCACCGAAGCTCTCATCAAAAAGCTGAGTGCTGTGAAGGGAGTAAAACAAGTCATGAGAATTTAAGCCAAATACCCCTAAAAAATGAAAGTACTTGCGATGGCAGTTGAAAGTACTTGCATAAGCGATTGAAAGTACTTGCGATGGCTAACGCAAGTACTTTCATTTTTTTTGTGCATTTTACTACTCCACATCCCTGACAAGCATGATTTCCCAATACTCATAGTCGCCACCCATGGCTTGTCTGATTTCTGAAATCTGCTTCATTTCAGGATGAGCCTGCATGAAGTCACGAATCTTCTTTTCGCGACTCGTAGAGATGAGAGCCCTGAGACCTATCTCATGCTCACGCACATAATGCGACAAATGAGTGATGATGGTACTCTGGGCAAGTCCGCGGGCTGCAGCAATCTGCTGCACATTCATTCCCTCCTTGAAGAGGTCGAGACTGATCTGGCGAGTAGGTGTTTTGGGAGCCTTTGGCTCTTTGGGTTCCTTGGTTGCCGACTTACGCTTGCGACCACTACCCGTCCCCGTCGATTCATCGTCTGCACGAGAGAGAATAAACTGTGCTTTCTTCTTCAGATAGTCGCTCACCGAGAACTCAGCTTCCTGCTCATAACGCAGGAGTGACTGCTTGAGCAGCGTCTCATCGGCAAAGGTTCCGAATCGGTCGGCAAACTGCTTCTTCGCTGTCTTGTTGTCGGTCGACACATTCGTCTTCTTCAGCAGGTCGGTCACAATTCCTATCTTCTGCCAGAAATATTGCGCAGCCTTGTGTATGCGCTCCTGCAATGCCTCATCGCTCACATCGGGATTGGCATTCAGCATGCTGGAATACTGCACCCTGAACTTGTCGGAAACAGCTGCCAGACTCTTCAGCACCACACCAAGTTTCTGATACTCGCCTACGAGCCGAGGATAGTTACTCATGAAATACTCTACCAGACAGCGCAACAGCAAGTCGTAGCTTTGCTGCAGGGAACGGAAGTCGAAAAGCTCAGCTATACATTGCTGCACATAGAGCTGCTGCAGTGTAGCAATCTGCTCCTTCGTAGGAGAAACCATACGATCGTTGTACGAATCGACGGTACTGTCGCTGATGATGGCAGAACGAGACAAAGGGCTGCTAAGCACCATTCCCTCCAACGACTTGCAACGGCTCAGCGCCACATAGGTCTGACCATGGGTGAAGGAGCGCGAGGCGTCAATGATGGCATGCTCGAAGGTAAGTCCCTGACTCTTGTGGATAGTGATGGCCCATGCCAGTCGAACGGGATACTGTCGGAAGGTGCCCTCCACGGTTTCCTCTATCTCCTGCGTTTGCTCATTGAGTGTGTATTTAGAGTTGCTCCATTCTGCCTTTTCCAGTATAAACTCTTCGCCATTGTCCTTTCCCATGACCCTGATCTCCTGGTTATCAATAGCCGTCACCTCGCCTATCATACCATTATAGAACCGATGGTCAGTATCGTTCTTGATAAACATAATCTGAGCGCCCTTCTTCAGCAGCAGGTTGAAATCAGCAGGATACGACGTCTCGGGAAAGTTGCCCTCCACCTCTGCCGTGAAACAGAAAGCCTTGGAAGGCAAGGCTTCCAGCTCCTGCTCGTTGATGTGCTGGGCAGGATTGTTGTGAGTGGTAAGACGGATGTAGTCACTATTCTTAGGAGGCTGAAAATCTGGCAGGTAACGCTGATTGATGGAAGCAAGTGTTTCATCGCTTGCCTTGTTCTCTCTTATCTGGTTGAGAAGCGCCACAAACCTCTCGTCCTGCTGACGGTAGACGGTCTGCAGTTCAATGGTGAGATAACTTGCCTGTTGCAACGCCTTGCTCGAAAAGAAGAAAGGAGTGTCGTAATACTGGCGCAACATACTCTCCTCATGTTCTGTCACGACGGGAGCCAACTGCTGCAGGTCGCCTATCATGAGCAACTGAACACCGCCAAAGGGCAGATCATGCTTACGATAACGGCGCATCACCGAGTCGATGGCATCAAGCAAGTCGCTGCGCACCATACTGATCTCGTCGATGACCAAGAGATCCATCGTACGAATGATGTTTCGCTTCACCTTGCTGAACTGATAGCGCTTCTGCTCGCCTCCGCTAAAGGTTGTACCCGGAAGATAAGGCGAAAGGGGCAACTGAAAGAAGGAATGAATGGTCACACCACCAGCATTGATGGCAGCAATACCCGTAGGAGCCAGTACCACCATTCGCTTGGGTGACCTGCGCTTGAGTTCCTTCAGGAAGGTAGTTTTTCCTGTACCCGCCTTGCCAGTAAGAAACAGGTTGGCACTCGTCTTCTCTATAATATCCCAGGCTTTCAGGGACTCCTCGTTCATTTCCATCTTGCTGTGTATTTTTATGTGTGACGAAAGTTGGTTGAATTTATCACGCAAAGATAGTTATTTTTATTCTACCATCGTACACATCAGCAGTTAAAAAAAGAAAAAAACTTTCCTATAACTTCTATAAAACGAAACGTGACTTTAACGAGAAAAGTCTTTCTTCTGGACAATTCTATTGTTAAACATTACAAACTAAAATGATCAAGCACTAATATGGGAACAGCAAGGGAAGTATGAAGGTCATGACGATGCCGACAATCACCTGTAAGGGAAGACCAACCTTGACATAATCCATAAATGAATAGCCTCCTGCTTTCATCACCAGCGCATTGGGTGGTGTGGAGAAGGGAGAGGCAAAACACATACTGGCTCCCAAGGTAACGGCAAAGAGGAAAGCATAAGGACTGACTCCTACCTGCTGGGCTGCCACCAAGGCGATGGGAGCCATCAGCACGGCTGTGGCTGTATTGCTGATAAACATGGTCATGAGCGAGGTGGTGAAATAGATGCCCGCCAAAAGGGCTGTGGGGCCTAAAGCTCCCAGACTGTCTACCAAGGTCTGCGACACCAAAGCAGAGGCTCCTGTCTTCTCAAGGGCTGTAGACATGGGCATCATGGCGGCAATGAGGACAATGCTCTCCCAGTTGATGGTCTTATAGGCTGCCTCCACATTTCGGAAACATCCGGCAAAGACTGTCAGCAGGCCTGCTATGATAACGGCTGTGACCGGAGCACAAGGGATGAAGTCGAACACCATCATCGCCACCATCAGCAACATGATGGCAGCTGCTACAGGAGCCTTGTAATCGAGAAGCACCTTGTCGGCAGTCTTCTCGGGCTGGTCGAGCACAACCCAGTTGGCTGTATCGGCAGCCAGGTGAGCCAGGTTGGTCCACTCGCCCTGCACCAGGAGCATATCACCCACATGCAGACGAGTGCCGATGAGATTGTCAGTGATGTACTCGTCTCCTCTACGGATGCCCAATACATTCATACCGAAGCGTTTACGCAGATTGGCCTCACCGATTCTGAGTCCTGCGAAATGAGAAGTAGGCATGACGACAATCTCGGAAAGTCCCAAGTCGTAGAAGTCTATCTTCACGTCCTTCATCTTGCGCAGACCATAGTCGGCAGCAAAGCGCTGCATCTTAGCCTCGTCACCAATAATATATAAGGTGTCGTGCTCGCCAATGACACTGCTGCTCTTCGCCATGTTCTGATTGACGTCCTTCATCAGTCCCAAGCGCGACTTCTTCTCGTTTCTTATCTCGATGACACTCACGCCATACAACTTCTGTATGCTGAGTTCCTTGAGCGTCTTACCCACGATGTCGAGTCTCTCGCCGTGCTCATCGAGCGCTGCCGAGGAACGATTGGTGGGTACAATATAGCGATGCAGATTGTCGAGCAGACGATATTCCTTCACCAAGTCGTCAAGCGACTTGCCGCCAGTCTTCTTCTTTCCACTCTGTTTACGGCTCAGGAACACCCGGCTCAAAGGCATGAGCACGATGATGCCGATGGCAATGACGATAAGGCCCACTGGCATGAAAGAGAAGAAGCTGAGCGACTGATAGCCAGCCTCGGTCAGCACCTCGTCGATGACAAGGTTGGGCGGAGTACCGATGAGCGTAAGCATTCCGCCCAGACTGCCGGCAAAGGCAAGGGGCATGAGGAAACGTGAGGACTGTAAGCCTGATGCTGCGGCAAGGCTTACGATGATGGGCATCATCAGTGCCACCGTACCCGTATTGCTGACAAAGGCTCCGATAAACGAGGTGACGAGCATCACCAGGAGGAAGGTGACGGTTTCGTTGCCGTGCGAAAGCGCCATGAGCTTGTTGCCCGTCAACTTGGCAAGGCCAGTCTGCATGATGGCTCCTCCCACCACAAAGAGGCCTATCATCATGATGACAATGGGCGAGGAGAAGCCTGCAAGAGCTTCTGTGGGAGTAAGAATTCCGAAAACAAGGAGTGCTGCCAGGGCGGTAAGTGCCACGATGTCGGCCCTCACCCTGCCCCATATAAACATGGCAACGGTAATGATTAAAATGATAAGCGTTACTGTCATGTGTGCAAAACTACTTATTTTTTCGTAAATAACAAAAGAAATGAGGCAAAAAAATCAGTACAGAGGCACATCAAGCGCCTGCTGTACTGATTTTAAGATGACCGTCAAAGGAAACAGTCACTTCTACCTGATAGCTGACAGAGCTGTCGGGCATGGCAAGGACTGCACGGAAATGAACGCCAGCCTTGTCGACAGCACGGAAAACCATATCGCTCAGCACTGCCTGCTCCAGGAAAGAGGCTGGCACCTGACGGCTGAAGTCCTGCTTGCGGAAGTCACGCCCGAAAAGGCGCGAGGCTCCATGATAGACATTCACATTTACGATGTTGTCATAATACACATTGTCTACCCCCACTCCATCTTCATTATAGGTACTCTTGAGCACCTTATAGGTTGTAGGATTGACCTGTGTATAAAGATGATACTTCTCTGCTCCGAAAACCACAACGGAGTCCCGCCGAACCAGCTGTCCCTGATTGAGCACCACGGGCTGCTGATGCTTGAAAGAACTGAGATAGGTCTTGTCATTGGTCTTCACCAACCTGAGCACATCTCCATTCTGAGTCTTGAACTCGAAGAGGTGGGCGGCCTGTTTCACGATAGCATAGCGAATATCATTGGCGCCACGTATCACCAAGGTGTCTGCCGACACATAAAAATAGGCAGGCATACTGGTAGAGTCTGGATAATAAATAGTGTCGCCCTTCACCCGAAAGACCACATCCTCGTCATCCTCGTCAATCCACATGCCCTGCAGCATCTGCTTGGCCTTCATGTCTTCTTTGAACGTTTCCTTCTGGGCACGTTCCTTACAGGCCGAAAACACCATCAGGCACCCTATGACCAATAATATAATATTGCGTTTCATCAATGTTTTAAATTTCCTTTTCTGTGACTGTGAAAAAAATGGGTCACACAATTCTCTCTTTACTCGAAGACCTCGGCATCCTTCAGCGATGTAGCCTTGAGGAGATCTTTCTCAGAGGTGAGCACATCATCAGCAGAAATAGGCCACTCGATGTGGATGTCCTTATCATTCCAGCGGATGCTGGCCTCGTGCTGTGGAGCGTACACATTATCTACCTTATAGGTAAACACAGCCTCGTCGCTCAGAACCAGGAAGCCATGGGCAAAGCCTCGGGGGATGAAAAGCTGTCGCTTGTTGTCCTCGCTCAGTTTCACAGCCACATACTTGCCAAAAGTGGGACTGCTCTTGCGAATGTCCACAGCCACATCGAGCACACGTCCACGGATGACACGCACCAACTTGGCCTGTGAGTATTCACCCTTCTGATAATGCAGTCCTCGAAGAACACCATAGCTCGACTTGGACTCATTGTCCTGTATAAACTCTACATGACGGCCTATATGCTGGTCAAAATCTGCCTGTCGCCATGACTCAAAGAAATAGCCACGTGCATCACGAAAAGCCCTGGGCTCCAACACGTAGACCCCTTCAATCTCAGTCTTCAAATATTCCATTACTCTTTAGTTTATTCTGCTTCGCCTGAACCGTTTCCAGCAAGCAATAGCACTATACCTTATTTAATATATATGGGCAAAGATAATATATTTTTTTGAAACGGCAAAACAAATAAAACTTTTTATCGCCTATAACTTATTTTTTATATAAAATTGTTGGCGGGAAGAAAAAAAATAACTATCTTTGCAAACGTGATTGAACTGGAAAGACATATAGAGATCCTACTTTTGAGCAACGATTGCGTGATAGTCCCTGACTTTGGAGGCTTCATGGCTCATCATGTAGATGCAAGATATGATGGCAGAGATAACATGTTTTTGCCACCACTGAGGACTATTGGCTTCAATCCACAGCTCACCATGAACGATTCGCTCCTCGCACTTTCTTATGTAGAGGCCTACGACATCAGCTATCCTGATGCCCTGAGCCGTATCGCAGAAGACGTGAGAGAGATTCGTGCCGAGCTCGACATCAACGGAAAATACGAATTGACGGACATAGGTACTCTCTACCTCAACAGCCAGGGCACATATACCTTTAAGCCCTGCGAGGCTGGCCTGCTGACTCCAAACTACTATGGTCTGGACGGCTTTGTCATGCAGCCACTTGCGGAGCTTGGCGCATCTGCCAGCAACGAGGAGACAGCGGCATCAGCTGAAATCATACCTTTCGACAGCAATTCCAACCAACAGATGGAAGAAAACGAGGGCAGCCGACAAGCCACAACAGATACTGTATCCTTAAACGAACAAGAGGAGGAGGAAGAGGAAAGCAGCGAGTTCGTACAGATCAGAAAGAGCTGGCTACGCAATGCCGTGGCTGCATGTATCGCCCTTATTGCCTTCTTCACGCTCTCTACCCCACTCGACACACCACAGGTGCAGAAGAGCAAGGTAGACATCAGCATGTTGAACCGTCTTATGCCTAAGGAAATGGTAAAGGACAACAGCATCAAGGCACTCGAGGCTGTAGCCAGCGAAGTCGAGAAGAAAACAGAGATTGTGGGGAATGCCGAAAGTACAGACAAAGCAGAGATTGAAAAGCAAGAAATAGCCAAGCCACACTATTGCATCGTGCTGGCAAGTCGTGTTACCAAGCGCAATGCAGCTACCTATACGGAGAGTCTGCAGACCAAGGGCTTCAAGGACACCAGAGTACTCATTACATCCAACAATGTAAAGGTGGTCTATGGTTCCTATGAAACCGAGCAACAAGCTTACACAGCACTCAACCAGCTGCACCACCACGAGGCCTTTGCCGACGGATGGATAACCCTCGTAAAAGAATAAGCGCATGAAAAGAGTAAGATGCCCCAAGTGTGACAACTTTATCACATTCGACGAGACCAAGTACCAGGCAGGACAAAGTCTCGTCTTTGTATGCCCACAATGCAACAAGCAGTTCGGCATACGCATGGGTGTGTCCAAGCTGCGCGAGACTCAAAAGGAGGAAAAGCTCGACGAAAGAGCCAACGAGCATGGTTTTGGCTCTATCGTTGTGATAGAGAATGTCTTCGCCTACAAGCAGGTCATTCCCCTGCAGATGGGCGACAACATCATAGGACGATACATGAAGAACAGCGGCATCAACTGCCCCATCGAGACCGTAGACCCCAGTGTCGACATGAACCATTGTGTCATTAATGTGAGTCGCGACAAGAAAGGCAACTTGAAATATGTATTGCGCGACGGTCCCAGCTATACAGGAACCTTTGTCGACAATGTGATCTTGGGCGACAGAGAGCGCCGCGTCATAGAAGACGGCACACTCTTTACCATTGGAGCCACTTCCATCATTTTACGCTCCGCAGATAATAAAGACGAATAATTATACCATTTTCGCTTACTATCTGAAAGAAATTCGCACACTTTTATAATCTTTTTGCCAATATTTTCTTTATATTGCAAGAAAATGCGTATCTTTGCATCTGTAAACTTAAGATTAACGTCAGCTTATGGATGTAGCAATCGTAAAATACAACGCCGGTAACATCTACTCCGTGGTGAATGCCATGAAGAGACTCGGCATTTCCCCCATCCTCACCGACGACGCAGAAACCCTGCGTAAGGCCGATCGTGTGCTCTTTCCCGGGCAGGGACAGGCCAGAGAAGCCATGCTTTATCTCAAGGCACACGGGCTCGACGAAACCATTAAGTCGCTCACACAACCCGTCTTGGGAATATGCGTGGGACAGCAGCTCCTGTGCCAGCATTCAGAAGAAGGAGACGTGGACTGTATCGGCATCTTTGATGTCGACGTGAAGAAGTTTGTGCCCCAGCAGCATCAGGACAAGGTGCCTGCCATGGGATGGAACGAGATCTACAACCTCTCTTCACCCCTGATGAAAGACCTGGGCGAAAATCCATACACTTATTTCGTGCATAGCTACTACGTGCCACTATGCCAGGAAACCATTGCTACGGCCAACTACATACAGCCCTACAGTGCCGCTCTTCACAAAGACAATTTCTACACCTGCCAGTTTCATCCCGAGAAGAGCGGAAAGGTAGGAGAACAAATCCTCAAGAACTTCATGGAACTATGAATATAGAACTCATACCAGCCATCGACATCATTGGTGGACAATGCGTAAGACTCACCAAAGGCGACTACGACCAGAAAAAAGTGTACGACGACAACCCCGCCGAAGTGGCAAAACACTTTGAGAAATTAGGGTTCAAACGTCTGCATGTGGTGGATCTTGACGGAGCCAAATCCAAGCATATCGTCAACGACAACGTGCTGAAAGCCATCACGTCAGCCACTTCGCTAACTGTAGATTTCGGAGGCGGAATCAAGACAGAGGAAGATATAGAGAAAGCATTCGACGCAGGAGCTGCCATGGTGACAGTAGGAAGCATCGCCGTAACTAACCCAGAGCTTTTCCTTAGTTGGATAGACAAATTTGGAGCCGAGCGCCTTATCTTGGGAGCCGACGTAAGAAACGGCAAAATATCTATCAACGGCTGGAAGGAAGACTCGGCAGAAGACTTGCTTCCTTTCCTCAAGCAGTACACCGACAAGGGTGTGCGCAACGTGCTCTGCACAGAGATCAGCAAGGACGGAACCCTTCAGGGGCCAGCCATCGAACTCTACAAAGAGATCATGGCAGCCTATCCCGACCTCCATCTGATTGCCTCGGGAGGTGTAAGCTGCAACGAGGATATAGATGCTTTAGAGACAGCCGGCATTCCTGCGGTGGTGTTCGGCAAAGCTTTCTACGAGGGAAAAATCGACATAGACAAATTGGGTCTTTGAGTCCCCCATAGCGAGATTTCTGCAATAATGAAAAAGAAGAAAGAGATATGGTTGAACAAAACATAAGCAAAGGTTTGGCTAAGAGAATCATACCCTGCCTTGACGTGAAGAACGGAGAGACCGTAAAGGGCACAAACTTCGTGAACCTTCGCAGCGCAGGCGACCCTGTGGAACTGGGCAAAGCCTACAGCGATGCAGGAGCCGACGAACTCGTGTTTCTCGACATCACAGCCAGCTTTGAAGGACGAAAGACCTTTGCCGATATGGTGACACGAGTAGCCGAGCAAATCAACATACCTTTCACCGTGGGAGGAGGAATCAACGAACTGAAAGATGTTGACCGGCTTCTCAATGCCGGAGCCGACAAGGTAAGTATCAACAGTGCAGCCATACGCAACCCCGGTCTCATCGACGAGATAGCCGGACATTATGGCTCTCAGGTGTGTGTATGTGCCATAGACGCCCGGCTCGACAGTGACGGATGGCACTGCTACGTAAAGGGAGGAAGAGAAAGAGTGGAACTGGGACTCTTCGACTGGGCAAAGGAAGTTGCCGACCGTGGTGCTGGCGAAATTCTCTTCACCAGCATGGACCACGATGGCGTGAAGCAAGGTTTCGCCAATGAGGCTTTGGCAAGACTTGCCGACGAGTTGAGCATTCCAGTCATTGCATCTGGAGGAGCAGGCAACATGCAGCATTTCCGTGATGCCTTCACCTTGGGCAAGGCCGATGCTGCACTGGCAGCCAGTGTGTTCCACTTCGGAGAGATTGCCATCCCCGACCTCAAGAAATACCTGCGCAATGAAGGTATCAACGTGAGAATATAATAAACGAAGCTAACACATAGCAGAAGTATATAGACTAAGAAATAAAGCAAAAAGAAATAGATATGGAAATGGAAATAGATTTCGAGAAAATGGGCGGCCTTGTTCCAGCCATCATCCAGGACGCAGTAACCAAAAACGTACTGATGATGGGATTCATGAACAAGGAGGCATACGAAAAGACCATAGCCACAAAGAAAGTCACCTTCTGGAGCCGTTCGCGCAACTGTCTGTGGACCAAAGGTGAGACATCAGGCAACTACCTCAACCTCGTCAGCATTCAGAACGACTGCGACAAAGACACGCTGCTCGTCAAGGTACATCCACAGGGACCTACCTGCCATAAGGGAACAGACACCTGCTGGGGCGAGGACAACACGCTGAACCCTATCCTCTTCCTCTCTGAGTTGCAGGACTTCATCAACAAGCGTCATGAGGAAATGCCCGAGGGAAGCTATACCACCAGCCTGTTCCAGAAAGGAGTGAACAAAATGGCACAGAAGGTAGGCGAAGAAGCTGTGGAAACCATCATCGAGGCCACAAACGGCAACGACGAGAAACTCGTTTACGAATCTTCCGACCTGCTCTACCACCTCATCGTTCTGCTTACCAGCAAGAAGCTGCGCATCGAGGACGTGGCAAAAGAGCTGCAGATGCGTCACGACCCTGAATGGGACAAGAAGCGCCGTACAGCAAAGAGCAAGGGTGAAATGAAGTAATATATAAAATAAGGAGAAAAAATTAGGATGTTGATAGAATATAAAAACGTAAGCATCTACCAAGCCGACAAGTGCATCCTCAAGGACGTGAACTTCCATGTTGACGAGGGCGAGTTCACTTATCTCATCGGAAAGGTAGGATCGGGAAAAAGTTCACTGCTCAAGACCCTGTACTGTGAGCTCGACCTCGTAGAGGGTGAGACAGAGAAGGCAGAAATCTTAGGCAGAGACCTCACCACCATCAGACGCAAGGATATTCCTGCGCTGAGAAAGGAGTTGGGCATCATCTTCCAGGACTTCCAGTTGCTGCACGACCGCAGTGTGCACAAGAACTTCGAGTTTGTACTGAAAGCCACAGGTTGGAAAGACAAGAAGGCCCGCAACGAACGCATCTCAGAAGTTCTCGAGGAGGTGGGCATGAGCGAGAAAGCAGACAAGATGCCTCACGAGTTGTCGGGTGGCGAGCAGCAGCGCATAGCCATAGCACGGGCACTGCTCAACAACCCCAAACTCATCATTGCCGATGAACCTACAGGCAACCTCGACCCCGAAACGGCAAGCCATATCGTCAGTCTGCTGAAAGACATCACCAAGCAGGGAACTACTGTCGTCATGTCGACCCACAACATCCCCATGCTCGACAAGTTCCCAGGCATCGTATATCGATGCAAAGACGGAAGTCTGCACGATGTGACCAATGAGTACAATCACATCGACCTGACCGAAGACGGCGAGGAAAGTTGAGTGAAGAGTGAAGAATTCAACACCCTCATTAAACATTAAACAATAAAATAAAACAATAAAATTAAACATTAATATAATATTAAGACTATGAAGGTAATGAAATTCGGAGGTACTTCGGTTGGCTCACCTGAGCGCATGAAGGGAGTAGCCTCCTTGGTTACAGAATCAGGTGAACCTACTTTCATCGTACTTTCTGCGATGAGCGGTACAACAAACTCACTCGTTGAAATCTCTGACTATCTCTATAAGAAGAATCCAGAGGGTGCCAACGAGGTAATCAACAACTTGGAGAAGAAATACATGCAGCATGTGGAAGAGCTCTACTCTACCAAGGAGATGAAGAAAACCACAAGTGAATTCCTTCATAGCGAATTCGATTATCTGCGTTCCTTCACCAAGGATCTTTTCACCTCTTTCGAGGAGAAGAGCATCGTGGCTCAGGGTGAGATCATGAGCACCAACATGGTGGTCAACTACTTGAAGGAACAGGGCATCAAGGCTGTGCTGCTCAATGCGCTCGACTTCATGCGCACCGACAAGAATGCAGAGCCAGACCCACAGTACATCAAGGAAAAGCTTGCCGACATCATGGAGAAGAACCAGGGTCAGCAGATTTACATCACACAGGGTTTCATCTGTCGCAATGCTTATGGCGAGGTTGACAACCTGCAGCGAGGCGGCAGCGACTATACAGCATCGCTCATCGGTGCAGCCCTTCCTGCCGACGAGATCCAGATATGGACCGACATCGACGGCATGCACAACAACGACCCACGAGTGGTAGAGCATACAGAGGCAGTACATCAGCTCAACTTCGAAGAGGCTGCCGAGCTGGCTTACTTCGGTGCCAAGATTCTTCACCCTACCTGCGTACAGCCAGCCAAGTATGCCGGCATACCAGTAAGACTGAAGAACACCCTCGACCCTAAGGCCGACGGAACCATCATCGACAACGTGATAGTACGTGGCAAGATCAAGGCTGTGGCAGCCAAGGACAACATCACCGCCATCAAGATCAAGAGCAGTCGCATGTTGCTGGCTACAGGTTTCCTGCGCAAGGTGTTCGAGATTTTCGAGAGCTATCAGACTCCTATCGACATGATTGCCACCTCTGAGGTGGGTGTAAGCATGAGTATTGACAATGACGCACACCTGAATGACATCGTCAACGAGTTGAAGAAATATGGTACTGTCACTGTCGACACAGATATGTGTATCATCTGCGTAGTAGGCGACCTTGACTGGAGCAACGTAGGTTTCGAGACACTTGCCACCGAGGCAATGAAGAACATCCCTGTAAGAATGATTTCTTACGGAGGTTCCAACTACAACATCTCATTCCTCATCCGAGAAAGAGACAAGAAGCAGGCTTTGCAGAACTTGAGCAACAACCTGTTTGAAAAGTAATTTAAGTGAAGAACGAAGAGTGAAGAGTGAAGAATTCGTATGCAATGCTTCCTACTCACTCTTCGTTGGATATTCTGATTTACAATAAATTGGATATTCTAATTTGACTATATAAGATATTAATTTTAGATTTAAGCGAAATGAAAGGAACATTTCCTATAGATAAGTTTCAGGAGACACAGACTCCGTTCTACTATTACGACACAGCCCTGCTGAGACAAACCCTCAGAACCATCTGCGAGGAAGCAGGCAAACATCCAGGTTTCGAGGTACACTATGCCGTAAAAGCAAACGCCAATCCTAAGGTGCTGGGCATCATCAGCCAGGCAGGATTAGGAGCCGACTGCGTGAGCGGAGGAGAAATACAAGCTGCTGTCAACGCAGGATTTCCTGCCAGCAAGATCGTATATGCCGGTGTGGGCAAGAGCGACTGGGAGATCAATCTCGGACTGGAGAAAGGCATCTTCTGCTTCAACGTGGAGAGTATTCCCGAACTGGAAATCATCAATGAGCTGGCTGCCAAACAGAACAAGACAGCACAGGTTTGCTTCCGCATCAATCCTAACGTAGGAGCACACACACATGCCAACATCACCACAGGACTGGCAGAAAACAAATTCGGTATTGCCATGCAAGACATGGAGAGTGTCATTGCAGAAGCTGCAACCATGAAGAACATCAAGTTCCTCGGTCTGCACTTCCACATTGGAAGTCAGATACTTGACATGGGTGACTTCGAGGCTCTCTGCAACAGAATCAATGAACTGCAAAACCAGTTGGAAGCTCACCACATCGAGGTAAAGAACATCAATGTGGGCGGCGGACTCGGCATAGACTACAAGCATCCTAACCGTGTGCCCATACCCGACTTCAAGTCTTACTTCGACACCTATGCCAAGCACCTGAAACTGCGCGACGGACAGAAGTTGCATTTCGAATTGGGCCGTGCAGTGGTAGGACAAATGGGATCACTCATCACAAGAACCCTCTATGTGAAACAAGGCACAGCCAAGCAGTTTGCCATCGTAGATGCCGGCATGACCGACCTCATACGTCCTGCCCTCTACCAAGCTTATCACAAAATAGAGAACATCACGAGCGAGGAGCCTGTAGAAACCTACGATGTAGTAGGCCCTATCTGTGAGTCGAGCGACGTCTTTGCCAAGGCTATCGACCTGAACAAGACCCATCGTGGCGACCTCATTGCACTCCGTTCGGCAGGAGCCTATGGCGAGATTATGGCAAGTCAGTACAACTGCCGCCAGTTGCCAAAAGGCTACACCACAGAAGAAATGTAAGGCACCTTAACAATACGAGAAAAGAAAATAACTCAACTTTCTCAAACGAGGAAGTTAAAAAACTAAAATGATGATAATCAGTTTAACTACTATTATCGCTGGCGCAGCAGTGGTTTTATTGGCAATCCTCGGATCGCTGATCAATCCATTTCTGCGCTCATTGCGTCTAAATAAAGAAGACCAGTCTGCCGAGGGAACGACTGAAGATGCAACCGCATCCCAGTCACTCCCTCCTGTCACCATACTTATCACAGCTCATGACAACCTGCCTGAGCTGGAACGCAACCTGCATACTTTCCTTGAGCAGAAATATCCTGCCGACTATCAGGTAGTGGTTGTCTGCCAGAGCAGCGACGGTGAGACGATCGATTTTCTGAAACGTCAGTCTTCAGAAAATCCACACCTTTATTATACCTTCATACCAGAGAGCTCACGCTATATGAGCCGGAAGAAACTACAGATTACCGTAGGTGTAAAGGCCGCCAAGTATGAGTGGATTCTGCTCACCGAACCCGTCTGCATGGCCTGCAGCGAGAACTGGCTTGCCTACATGACCCGTCAGTGCCAGGAGCCTAACCATCTGGTATTAGGCTACGTAAGCACAGAGGAAAGTTGCAAGAGTGTGCGCCGATTCGACATGATCAGAAAAGCCTATTACCTGTTGCGCAGAGCACAACGCTCCTACGGCTACCGCACCAATATGCCCAACGTCATCTTCCGCAAGAGCGACTTCATGCGCAAGCAGGGCTATCAGGGCAACTTGGAATATGTGCGCGGCGAATACGACTTCCTGGTCAACAAATATGCCCTGTGTGGCGACACTGCTGTCGAACTGGCACCATCAGCATGGCTTCAGCAGGAAGCCCCTACCGATAAGAGCTGGCACAACAAGAGCCTCTACCTGCAGGCTTCGCGCAAGTCACTCAATCGCAACCTGTCTATGAGAACCCTGATGTTCTTCGACCATCTCTTTCCCCACCTCAGCCTTATCGCCTCTGTAGCAGCTTTGGCATGCTCCGCCGTGATGAAAGACTGGATACTGACGGGCTGTGCAGGTTTTGCTCTGTTGCTGCTCATCGTTCTTCGAACCATCATCGCCCACAGAGCTGTCGCCTGTTTCGAATCTCTCATTCCTACGTATAAGTTGCCCTTCTACGATTACGGAATCATCTGGCGAAACTTCGCCAACAAAGTGCGTTACTGGCGAGCCGACAAGAACGACTTCACCAGCCACAAACTTTGAGGACAATACAAGGACTCAGCGAGACTGTTTACAAAAAGCTTAAATAATCAACGATGAAAATATATTTATTCATAACCAAGAAAAAAAGGCAATACGCCATGTACAAAGCCTATATAGAGACTTTACAGCAGAGACTCGACATCGCCGACAGCATAGAGGATGCCGACGTGGTATTGTTTCTTGGTGCATGGTCACACCAGGGATTCCGACTGGCACAACGTTCCAGAAAGATGGGAATCCCATACATCGTTTGTCCATTGGGCGACATCTCGGAGAGAAACTGCCATAACCCAGGCATGAAGAGAAGTCTGCAAACCTTTGTCTATCAGAAGGCTATGTGCAGGGCTGCAGAACTCCTCATCGCCACAACACCCTTGGAGAAAGAATATCTCACCGCTTTAGGGTGGAACAGCCACATCTCGCTCATCCGATATTTCGGTTACAGCCATCTCACCTCAGAGTCGGCCATGACAGAAGACTGGCAAGGCGCTGACGCCATCACCTTCACCAACTACGAGAAGCGAAAGGCAGAAGCCATAGCTGCGAAGACCGACGAGCCTATCATCGCACAAATCATGCAGATAAAAAGCAGGATGCCGCACCGTAACATTCCGCAGAAATACATCGACGACCTGCACACCCTGCTCTATGCCGACAACTACGACGAGGATGCCATCCATGCCGAACTCGCCAAGCAGAAACTTGACAAGTATGCAGCTGCCGTCTTTGATGCCATGACCGAGAAGACAGGACTCACCGAGGGATTCATGCCTCTGCCTGCCAGGAAAGGCAGAAAGAGCAGACAGATCCTGAAATACATCAAATAACCATCACCCCTGTATGCCTCACTCCATTCATGACAGATAATACGAGAATCAATTCCTTGGCAAGCAACTTGCCAGCATTCAGCATAGCCGACTCCATCAATCAAGCCTTGAGAGAGTCGGCTAATCTTGTTGTCACAGCCCCTCCGGGAGCAGGCAAGTCTACCCTGCTGCCTCTCACCATCCTCGAAGGAATGAGCAGCAAGGGAAAAATCCTCATGCTGGAACCCAGACGCCTTGCCGCCCGACAGATAGCCGAACGAATGGCAAGTCTCATAGATGAGCATGCAGGCAAGACGGTGGGCTATCGTGTTCGTTTCGAGAACAAGGTGGCTGCCGAGACCCGCATCGAAGTTCTCACCGAAGGCATCCTTACCCGAATGCTCGTCAATGATGCCACCCTCGATGGTGTCGACGTGATTATCTTCGACGAGTTCCACGAAAGAAGCATCCATTCCGACCTGGCATTGGCACTGACCCTGCAGGCACAAAATATCATCCGCCCCGACCTGAAGATCATCATCATGTCGGCCACCATCGACACATCCTCCATCTGTCACGCCCTTCATGCACCGCTCATCGAGTGTGCTGGAAGAATGTTTCCCGTGAAGACCATCTATGCCGAGACCGATACCGACAAGTACACTATATATAAAGAGGTGGCAGCCACAGTGATGCGGGCTCACCGCGAACACGAGGGCGACATCCTTGCCTTCCTGCCCGGACAAGCCGACATACAGAGATGCGAGGAACTCCTTACCGCTACTCTTGCCGGCACACAGACACAGGTGTATCCACTCTATGGCAATCTCCCGCCCGAGAGACAACGACAGGCCATAGCTCCTTCCCGACAGGGCGAACGCAAGATCGTTCTTGCCACACCCATTGCCGAGACATCACTCACCATCGAAGGCGTGAGAATCGTAGTAGACTCAGGCCTTTGCCGTCAGTTGGTGTACGATGCCAGGACAGGGCTCAGTCATCTTGAGACTGTGCGCATCAGTAAAGACATGGCCATCCAGCGAAGAGGACGAGCAGGCAGAGTGGCAGAAGGAATCTGCTACCGACTATGGTCGCAGACCTCAGAACACCTGATGCAGGAACAACGGAAGCCCGAGATAGAAGAAGCCGACCTCACCCCGATGGTTCTCGACATCGCTGCCTTTGGCGAGAACGACCCCGTGTCGCTCCCCTGGCTCACGCCTCCTTCCCATAGCAACATATTCAATGCCAAGCACTTACTCCATTCTCTTCAAGCGATCAACGAGGACGGAAGCGCCACACTCCTTGGCAAGAAGATGGCATCCCTGCCCTGCCACCCCCGTATAGCCAAGATGATGCTCAACTCCATGACAGACGACCGGAAAGCCCTGGCATGCGACATGGCAGCCGTATTGGAGGAGAAAGACCCAATGAGCGAAAATGAGGACTCTGACATGACGCTCCGCATCGCCATGCTGCGTTCACAGAGAGAGAGAAAGAACTTGGGCAAATGGGCACGCATCGCACAGATAGCCCAGGAGTATCGCAGGATGCTCAAGGTAAAGGAGGACAACCATCCTGTCGAACCCGAGGAAGTGGGAAGCCTGATCGCCTCAGCCTATCCGGAGCGAATAGCCATGGCTGTCGACAATATCGGCAACTTCAGAATGTCGGGCGGACAGAACATCTTCATCGACCGAAACGATCCCATGTCCCTGCACTCCTGGCTTGCCATCGCTTCGCTCAACTCAGCAGGCTCCAAGAGCAAGGTTTTCCTTTCCGCTCCCGTCAGCATCAACGACCTGCCCACATCTACGTTCACCAATATCTCGTGGGACAGCAAGGCAGGAGCTGTGCGTATGCAAAGTGAAAGACGAATCGGACAGCTCGTCGTAGAAAGCAAACCCATCCACGACGCAGACAAAGAACAGATCATCGACATCATCTGCTCTGCTGTCAGAAAAGAAGGACTCAGCATGCTCGACTGGAACGAGAAGGTGAAACGACTGCAGCAGAGAGTGGAAAAGGTAAAACAATGGCACCCGGAAATGAACGTGCCCAACCTTACCACCGAGCACCTGTTGACGACAGCCTCTGCCTGGCTTCCCTTCTATATAGAACAAGAGGGAAAACTGAGAACGACCACAGCCGAGCTCAGGAAACTCGACCTTGCCGAGATACTATGGGCACAGGTCCCCTACGAGCTTCAGGAAGAGATAGACCACTTGGCTCCTACCCATATCGCAGTACCCTCGGGCAGTCGCATCCGCATCGACTATCGGCCAGGAGCCGAGGCGCCTGTTTTGAGTGTACGACTGCAGGAATGTTTCGGTATGACTCAGACACCCAAAGTAGACAACGGCAGGCAACCCCTGCTGATGGAGCTTCTGTCTCCGGGCTTCAAACCCGTACAACTCACGCAAGACCTCGCCAGTTTCTGGCAAGACACCTACTTCGAGGTACGCAAGGAGCTGAAGCGCCGTTATCCCAAACATTACTGGCCCGAGAACCCTTTAGAGAGCGAGGCTGTGAGAGGAGTGAAAAGAAAATAAAGACCAGCTTCTTCACTTTTCTCCCCCAATACGACTGCTTTTGCAGTTTTTTGAGTACTTTTGCAAATAAAAAAACAATGAACGGAATATACACAATACTTCTCTTAGTGTTAAGCAATATCTTTATGACAATTGCATGGTATGGACACCTCAAACTGCAGCAGACAGGCGTCAGCAGCCACTGGCCCTTAGTAGGTGTGATCGCTTTCAGTTGGGCTATCGCTTTCTTTGAGTACTGCTGTCAGGTACCCGCCAACCGTATTGGCTTTATCGACAACGGCGGCCCCTTCTCGTTGGTCCAGCTCAAGGTGATACAGGAATGCGTTTCCCTCATCGTCTTCGCCGTCATTGCCAACATTCTCTTCCAGGGTGAGAGTCTGCACTGGAACCACTTTGCAGCCTTCCTCTGCCTCATTGCCGCCGTCTACTTCGTGTTCATGAAGTAAGAAAAATTGTGCGAGGTCGGCTGGCTGAGGAGTCTTGCCCTTCTTCTTTTACCTGGTTGATGCGTGACTTTGCCTGGTTGGTTTCGATGAGGTTTGCGATCACGCTGCGCTTTACGATGCTGTAATTAATCATAGTTCTGTAAGTTTTAAATGATAGTTTAATACTTTTGTCAGCTGCCCGATAGTGCTGCTTTTGGGTCTTAATAGATGACCGGCGCCTGTCGTCTATTGTGACCGCCCTTGGTCGTAATAGATGCCTCCTGCGAGGCTCTTATAGCACTTTCATTGGTTGACAGTGCAAAGAAAATGCAAATCGAATGCAGAATATCAAGCCTGCTTGAATATTTTGCTGAGATGCAGCTTTTCTTCTGCAAAGATAATACATTTTTCGGCTGTTTGTTCAAAAAACGGGGGTGACTTGTTAAGCAAAATAGGTCGAAAATGGCAAGTAATAGTGCTGTAAATTGCTGAGTATGTGTGGAATACATAAACCTCGAATTTTTGCGTATTACCATCAGCTTTATATAAAAAGCGAATAACTTGATTTTTAGTCATTAGTCATTAGTCATTAGTCATTAAGGAATTTTGAAAATGCGATTTTTATCCAATAAAGAATATATAATAAATATATATATTTATTATATATTCTTTATTGGGTTTTTTCCATTTTTCTTAATGACTAATGACTAA
>CAVACC010000010.1:0-49567 GCA_963587495.1 Clostridia bacterium
TGAGGTCTGGGTTGTAACGGAACTCAGAAGCTGGGATGATACCGTCGCTCTTGTAACCGATGTTTACGATAACTTCCTTCTTGTCGGCAGCGATAACAGTACCTTCTACTACCTGGTGCTCGCTTACCTTGTTAAGGGTTTCGTCATAGGCCTTCTCGAGGTCCTCTTTGCTGACGTTTGCGTTGCCGCCATTCTCGAACTCGTCCCAATTGAAGTCGTCCAATGGCTTTACGTTCTTTAAATCTGACATAAAAATAATAATTAAATTTTAAATTAATAAAGTTAGACTTTATGTGAATATATATAAATCGGGCGCAAAATTACTCATTTTCTGTGAATTAGAGCAATCTTGCGCCCGATATTGTTGTCGCTTTATATTTTTTTAACTTCTTGTATAGAACCTTGTTGTTCTTTTAGCCTTTATACCTTAATATATAATAAGGTGTAGCTGTCCTAAGCATCGAGTTTATCTGATTCTCATCTTTATCACCTTGCTGTTTTGGCGTATGATGACGATGCTGTTGGCATTGGTCTGCGAAGGAGTCAACTTTCTTCCGTCGATGCTGTAAACATCGTAAGGCTTAGAGAAGTCGATGAAGTCTTTTGGCTCTGTTGGCGTTTCCTTAATGCCTGTCGAATTCTTGGTTCCTGTGATGGTAGCCTTCTTGATTTCCCAGGTGCAGCATATGTCCTTGTCGCTCTTGTAACGGAAGGATATTGTTGCCTTGGTTCCTACGAGGTGTGACAGGTCGAGGATGTAATCATAGTAAGTCCAGCTGTCTGCTGAAGGAACAGCAAAGTCGGTCAATGGGGTCTCTTCCACAGTTCCGTCTGAAGTATCTACAGATTTTAATTCTACTTTGAGATATTCCAGAGCCTTACCTTTGGCAAAGTTGATAGCCTGATTGATGGTAAGTTTGGCGTCGTCATAGCCTGTCAGGTCAACCTCTGGCAATGTGAGTGTTGCTTCTGCAGCATGGTTGCTCTTATTGTCTGAGTTGTAGGCAGTTGCTTTCCAGCCATATTTAGCGTTGCGTGTCCATATATTGTCATAAGGACTGTCATTGCTGATGATGCTCTCCTTGCATCCGCCATCATTTGAGGTGAAGGTGGCTTGATAGACATTCACCTCGGTAGCGTCAGGGTTGGGGTCTGGGTCGATAGAGCCACCGCCTCCGCCATCTCCATTCACGTAACTTGAAGATTTGACGGTAGTCTCAGGATTGAAGGCTATGTTGGTGCTGTCGCCCCATACATATTCCATCAAGTTAGGGAAGTCAACGTAAGGATTTCGGTTTCCCTGAATCTTAGCTACATCATTGTTGCGCTTGATCTCTAAAGCATTTGGCTTGTCGGCCTTAGCCCACTGGATATAGAGCTTGTATGCCCATTTCTGAAGAGTAGGGTAGGCTCCTTGTTGCAGTATCTGGAGAGCTTGTTCTCCTACCCAGTTATAATCCTGATAAGCGGTAGCCATATACATGTAGCCACGGGCAAAGTCTCCTTTCCATGGGTCTGCAGGCTCCCAATACCATTTACCATCTGTTCCTTTACCTACTTTGGTCCAGCCGTTGCCTTTATCTCCGCTGACGACTTTTCCCATAGGATAGTTGCTCTTTGTACTGTTGATTTTACTCTTGCAAGGCATCAGGTTGTAAAGATCCTTGTATGCCTGAACTTCTGTTTTTCCCCACCAGCTTTTGGGGAACGAATGCTCTATATTCATACCTGTGCCAGCAGCACCTTGGGAAGTAGACATTTCCCATTCTGATTCTGCAGAGTAGCGATCGATGAAGTATCCTCTTTCATCACGGTCGGTAGACCAAAAGCCCCACCAGGTTTTCCTATTGCCAGAACCATAACTCAGCACATTGGCTTTTTTGATAATGTCATGTATCGCCGTCTTCAGTTCAGCGCCTTTTTTGCCTTTGAGTGAACTGTAATAGCCTTCGGGAATCTGTGCCAGCATAGGGAGTGCCGGCATTACACTTACCAAGAAAGCAAGTGACAAACGTAGTAATTTTTTTCTCATATAATTAATCGTTATTATATTGTTTTGGCGCAAAGTTACAAAATCTTTTTATAAGTTCCAACTTTTTGCACAAGATTTTGATAGCGTATATGCTATTGTCATGATAATGTTATGGGTTGATAGTAAACTTGTAAAAAAAGTCTGGCAACAGGAGCTGTTCCTCGAAGGGATGATAAACAAAAAAATGATGCATAAGCCACCATGTGACTCATACATCATTTTCTAAATTCATTTCTCTGTTCAGAGGTTATTTCTGCAGAGGTATCTTCTTGACGCGACGCTCGTGACGGCCACCCTCAAAGGTAGCTTTGAAGAACTCGTCGAGGATAGCCTCGGCAGTCTTGTTGTCAATGAAACGTCCAGGAAGCACGATGACATTGGCATCATTGTGCTGGCGGATAAGTTGGGCGATATCCTTGTTCCAAGCCAAGCCCGCACGTACACCCTGGTGCTTGTTAAGAGTCATAGCCATACCTTCACCGCTGCCGCAGATACCGATACCAGGATAGACATCTCCATTCTCAATGCCTTCTGCCAGGGCATGGGCAAAATCAGGATAGTCTACGCTTTCGTCGCTATATGTGCCATAATCCTTAACAGGATAACCCTTCTTTTCTAAATACTGCAAAACGAATTGCTTCATTGGAAAACCTGCGTGGTCGCTGGCCAATCCTACTGTCTTTACTTCCATAATCATTACGTTTTAAGTTATTTACTCTGCCAAGAATGCCTTCACTTGCTTGTAGACATTCTCGCCTGTATATCCCAATTTCTCATCGAGCACCTTGTATGGGGCAGAGAAGCCAAAGCTCTCCAAGCCGAATACCTTGCCGTTGGCACCTACCAGTCCCTCGAGTGTGACAGGCAAACCTGCTGTCATACCGAAGATCTTGGCGTTCTTAGGCAATACGCTCTCCTGATATTCCTTGCTCTGGCTGCGGAACAAGCCCTCTGAAGGAGCACTTACCACGCGTACCTTGATACCGTCCTTGCGCAAAGCCTCGGTACCAGCCTCCAATGTAGAAACCTCAGAACCGCTTGCTACGAGGATAACATCTGGATTCTCGTCGCTGCCAGCCACGATATAGGCACCCTTGGCTGCCTGCTCGTAGTCGTTGCCCTCTGGCAGTTTGGCTATGCCCTGGCGAGAGAAGATGAGCGCTGTAGGAGTATCGATGTTCTCCATAGCGAGCTTCCAGCAAACTGTTGTCTCGTCGGCATCAGCTGGGCGGAATACGCGTACACTGTCCTTGCCGGCATGGTTCTTCAACTTTTCCATCAAGCGAATCTGTGCCTCCTGCTCTACAGGCTCGTGGGTAGGTCCGTCCTCACCCACACGGAATGCATCGTGAGTCCAGATGAACTTGACAGGAACCTGCATCAAGGCTGCGATACGAATAGCTGGTTTCATATAGTCGGAGAATACAAAGAATGTACCCATTGCTGCTATCACGCCACCGTGAAGCATCATACCGATACACATATCTGCCATGGTAAGTTCGGCTACACCAGCCTGGAAGAATGCTCCAGAGAAGTCACCACGTACCATGCTCTTGGTCTTCTTGAGGAAGCCGTCGGTCTTGTCGGAGTTAGAGAGGTCGGCAGAAGCGCAGATCATGTTAGGAACCTGTTCTGCCAAAACACCCAAACAAGCAGCAGATGCTGCACGGGTGGCAGAACCAGCCTTCTGTTCTATCTTGCTCCAGTCTACCTTTGGAGCCTTGCCAGAGAACCATTCATCCATCTGGGCGCTCTTCTCAGGGTTGGCCTTACGCCATTCTGCCTCGGCAGCCTTACGCTCGGCAACAATCTTCTTCAACTCCTCGGCACGCTTGGCGTAGAGTTCTTTTACATCGTCGAAGATAACGAATGGATTCTCAGGGTCGCCACCGAGGTGCTTGATAGTATTGGTATAGGCATCTCCACCGAGAGGAGCGCCATGAGTATTGATGCAAGCCTCATAGCTTGTACCATCGGCACGCAAGGCTCCCTTGCCCATCACGGTTTTACCAATGATAAGGGTAGGACGTTCCTGCTCCTGCTGAGCTGCTGTGAGGGCTTCACGAATCTGAGCTACGTCGTTGCCATTTATCTTGATGACATTCCATCCCCATGCCTTATACTTCATCTCGGTGTTTTCGGTCATCACAACGCCACACTCTGTAGAGAGCTGGATATCGTTGGAGTCGTAGAACATGATGAGGTTGTTCAAACCCAGGTTGCCTGCAATACGGCCTACACCCTGAGAGATTTCCTCCTCTACGGCACCATCAGAGATGTATGCATAGATTTTGTGCTGCATCATGGTAGAGCCCAAACGTGCCTCAAGGAACTTCTCGGCTACGGCAGCACCAGCTGCAATGGCATGTCCCTGACCCAATGGACCGCTTGAGTTCTCAATGCCACGAGCTACATCAAGCTCTGGATGTCCTGGAGTTACAGAACCCCACTGACGGAACTGCTGGAGGTCGTCCAAGGTAAAGAAGCCACGCATGGCCAAACCTGCATAGAGCATAGGGCTCATGTGACCAGGATCGAGGAAGAAACGGTCGCGGCCTGTCCATGTTGGGTCTGATGGGTCGTATACCAAGAACTCAGAGAAGAGTACGTTGATGAAGTCTGCACCACCCATAGCACCACCTGGGTGACCAGAGTTAGCTTTTTCTACCATAGAAGCAGCCAGAATACGGATATTATCGGCTGCATGATTCATAACTTTAATGTCGTTCATAAACACAAATTGTATTAAATATTTTGTATGGTCTTACTTGTGATTTTGAATTTTTCCACAAATATACTATTTTATTTTTAAAACAACAATAGATTTTGCCGGAATTTTCACTTTTAGCGCTTTTTTACTTATTTTGGCATCCTTGAAAGCTGAAGGCTTGACGTTTTGAGGGTGTTCAAAGTCGTTGTAGTCGGTGATATTCTTGCAAGTGAGAATTTCGCCATTCACGGTCTTCGGACTCTGGCGCATACCATCCAGATTCAGCTCAACGCGCTGTGCCTTGTCGAGACATACGTTGGCCAAAGAAACCACGATGGTGCCATCTGCCTTCTGAGCAGAAGAGAGGGATACCAATGGTATCTTTCTGCCTTCGGGAGCATGACTGTCACCACGTACTTCCATAGAGTCGCATTTCACTTCTAAGGGAAGAAGGTTGGCTTCCTGGAAGTCTTTGTACATGTGGAATACATGATAGGTGGGGGTGAGTACCATGTGCCCTGTGCCCTTGGTGTCGGTAAGAATCATTGACTGCAGCACGTTGACCACCTGTGCGATGTTGGCCATGCGCACACGGTCACAATGGCGGTGGAACACATTCAGCGAGAGGGCTGCCACGAAAGCATCGCGCATACTGTTCTGCTGATACAGATGTCCGTGAATGGTTCCTGGTTCTTCGTCCCACCAGGTGCCCCATTCGTCAACCAGAAGACCTACCTGTTTCTTTGGGTCTGCCTTGTCCATGATGGCTTCGTGCTTGCGGATCACATCTTCTATACCCAGGCATTTGCCCATGGTCCAGTAGAAGTCATTCTTGTCGAACTGGGTGGCTGAGCCTTTGCTGCCAGTCCAGCCAGTCACAGTATAATAATGTAAGGAGATACCGTTGGCACGGTTTCCCACACGGTCCATCAGCACCTTTGTCCAGTTGTAGTCGTAGTCGCTGGCACCCGATGCCACCTTGTAGAGCTGGTTGCCATCGTAGTTGCGGCAATAAACCGCATAACGTCGGAAAAGGTCGGAGTAATATTCCGAGCGCATGTTTCCACCGCATCCCCAACTCTCATTGCCTACACCCAGGAACTTTACCTTCCAAGCTTTGTCGCGACCATTCTGTCGGCGAAGTTTAGCCATAGGAGTATCGCCATCACTGGTCATATACTCCACCCACTTGGCCAACTCTTCCACAGTACCAGAGCCTACGTTTCCGCTGATGTAAGGCTCACAGCCTATCATCTCGCAGAGATTCAGAAACTCGTGTGTACCAAAAGAGTTGTCCTCAATGGTTCCTCCCCAGTTGTTGTTCTGCATTTTGGGGCGTTTGTCGCGGGGGCCAATACCATCCATCCAGTGGTATTCGTCGGCAAAGCAGCCGCCAGGCCATCTCAAGACAGGTACCTTCAGGTCTTTCAGGGCCTGAAGCACATCATTGCGGTAGCCTTGTGTGTTGGGTATTTGGGAATCTGGACCCACCCAGAGTCCGCCATAGATACAACTGCCAAGGTGTTCGGCAAACTGTCCATATATCTCCTTGTAAATTTTCTGTTTACCCTGGTTGACATGGATAGTTCCTGTTACTTCCTGCGCCATGACAGGCATGGACATCAATGTGCCGATGAAGGCGGATGCTAAAAATTTGTTCATAACGTTTGTTGTTTAGTTTATTAGGTTTTTGATACGAATTCTGGATTACGGTTTCTTGTTGGCTACTGCTGCCTGCTCGATAGCCAGTCCTGCCTTATAGGTCTCGATGTACTTGTCGAAGCCCGCCACGTCTTCTGCAGTCGGTGCAATCTCGACACCAGTGTAGCCTGCGAAGACTTTCTGGTCGAGATAATCGGCAAGTGTAAGTTTCTCTTCATTGTTGACGAGATAACCAGCCAGCAAGGCTATGCCCCATGCACCGCCTTCGCCTGCTGTCTCCATGACCGAGATAGGGGAGTTGATGGCAGCAGCAAGGATACGCTGACCCACACCTTTGGTCTTGAAGAGTCCGCCATGCCCCGTGATGCGGTCTACCTGTACCTTCTCGTCCTTGAACAGCACATCGTTGCCTATCTTCAATACAGCCACTGAGGCATAGAGATTGGCACGCATGAAGTTGGCAAGGTTGAAGTGATCATTGGCAGAGCGTACAAACATAGGACGGCCTTCAGACAGTCCTGTGATAGGTTCGCCCGAGAAATAGTTGTATGCGATAAGTCCACCACAGTCGGCATCTCCCTCCAGGGCATGATTGTAGAGCTTGCCAAAGACCTCGTTCATATCTACAGGAACGCCAAGCAACTCCTGATACTGACGGAACAAGCTTACCCATGCATTCAGGTCGGACGTGCAGTTGTTGCAATGTACCATGGCTACAGGGCTTCCGTCGGGTGTCGTCACCATATCGATAACCTCGTATGGCTGGCTGAGAGCTTTCTCCAATACAATCATAGAGAAAGAAGAAGTTCCGGCACTTACGTTGCCTGTACGCTGACGAACTGCATTGGTGGCAACCATGCCTGTTCCTGCATCTCCCTCAGGAGGACAGAGTGGTACACCAGCCTGGAGCGAACCAGAAGGATCGAGCTTTTTAGCTCCTTCTTCTGTCAGTGCGCCTGCATCCTTGCCAGCACAAAGTACCTCGGGTAGGATATCGAGAATCTTCCAGCCTAAGTGGCGTGGCTCGATGAGTTGATTGAACTTGGATACCATAGTGGCATCGTAGTTGTTGCTGGTGGAGTCTATCGGCAGCATGCCTGATGCGTCTCCTATGCCGAGCACCTTCTTGCCTGTCAGCTGCCAGTGGATGTAACCGGCGAGTGTGGTAAGATAGTCTATCTTGTCTACATGTGATTCGCCGTTCAGTATGGCCTGATATACGTGAGAGATGCTCCAGCGCAAAGGTATGTTGAAGTGGAACAGCTCTGACAGTTCGGCAGCAGCCTTGGCGGTATTGGTATTGCGCCAGGTGCGGAAAGGAACGAGTATGTTCTGTTCTTTATCAAATGCCATATAGCCGTGCATCATGGCAGAGATACCGATGGCAGCCAACTGCTTGATATCGCAATCGTACTCAGCCTTTATATTCTTGCGAAGGTCGGCATAACAGTCTTGCAGACCTTTCCAAATGGTGTCGATGCTGTATGTCCAAAGACCATCCACCAACTGGTTTTCCCACTCGTAGCTTCCCTGTGCTATGGGGTTGTTCGCAGAGTCTATCAAGACAGCCTTGATACGGGTTGAGCCAAACTCAATACCGAGGATGGCTTTGCCTGATTCTATTATGTGTTTAACTGTTGTCATAGTGAGTTTGTTGATGATAAACTTGAAGCGCTATATAATAATCATGAGAAATCGCTGTTATTTTTTCTTTTTCTGTCCGTAGTATGCATTGGGCCCATGTTTGCGGCTGAAGTGCTTCTCTACGAGCAGAGGGTTCATGGTGGTATTCTTGTTTACCGTGAAAGATATGAACGCCATCTTGGCAACCTGTTCTGCCACTACTGCATGATAAACTGCCTCGTCGGCATCCTTGCCCCAAGTAAAAGGACCATGGTTCTTTACCAATACGCCAGGGGTATGAACAGGATTGATGTTTCCCTTCTTGAAGCGGTCTACAATAACTACTCCTGTATTGTGTTCGTATTCTGCCATCTGGTCGGCAGTCATATCGTCGGTGCAAGGTATGCAGTCGTGAAAATAGTCGGCATGAGTGGTGCCGATATTAGGGAGATCCAAACCTGCCTGAGCCCAGGCTGTGGCATAGGTGGAGTGGGTGTGTACGACACCTCCCAATTCAGGGAAAGCACGATACAGTACCAGGTGGGTAGGAGTATCGGATGAAGGGTTGAGATCGCCTTCCACTACCTTTCCTGTGGCTAAGTCAACTACCACCATGTCGCTTGCCTTCATTGTTTCGTAACTCACTCCTGATGGTTTGATGACTACAAGACCTTTCTCGCGGTCGATAGCACTCACATTGCCCCAGGTGAAGAGAACGAGGTGATGCTTCACAAGGTCAAGATTGGCCTTGAATACTTTTTCTTTTAATTCTTCTAACATCGTTTCTTATGTTTTTTATTGAAATATCGTAAATTATTGAGTTAGGGAGTTGGGTTAAGGAGTTAAGACACTTCTCTTTTTATCCAAGCAAATAAAGGTTTACTTGAGTGTAAACGAAGGATCCTGTGCGTAAGCTTTCTTGTTGAAGCGATAGAGAGCAGCTCCGCGTCGTGATCCAGCTTTGTCTATCAGTTCGGTTTTTTCTATGAAGTCGATATCCTTGATACGTTTACGGAAGTTGCGCTTGTCAATCTCTTCGTCCATCACCGCCTCGAAAACATGTTGCAGTTGGGTGAGGGTAAACAGATTGGGCAGAAGTTTGAAACTCAAAGGTTCTGTGTTGATGCGTCGGCGTATCTGGCTGATGGCATCTTGTATCATCTGGTTGTGGTCGGAGTAGAGTTGGGGCAAGTCCTTAAGGCTTACCCATTCCAAACCATGCTGTTCTCTGAGCTTGTCATCATAGTCTACCACATTGATGAGGGCGCAATAGGCAACCGATATAACTCGTTCGCCCGGGTCACGGTCTATATTACCGAATGCTCCTACTTGTCTGATGTATAGGTTTTTCATACCAGTCAGGTCGAGAATGACACGGTTGGCAGCTTCTTCGAGACTTTCGTTTTGTCCTACGAATCCACCATAGAGAGACCATTCGTCTCTTCCTGGGTCCATCTTGCGTTTACCTATCAATACTTGAAGATTCTTTCCGTCAAAACCGAAGATGATGCAGTCGACAGCGACGAAGACTTTGGTATATTCTTTATAAAATTGAGTCATGTTTCAGATTGTATTAATGTTGTGTGAAGTGATGAAAAAAATATCTGTTTACCAGAAATACCAGTAAAAAGCCACTGTTATGGCAAGAATAATCACGGTGTGGATAACATCCCATTTGTTCCAACTGGCACGTGTTGCGGCACGTTGCTCTGGTGTGGATGTGCCAAAAACCAAGCCTTGTATCTTTTCCGAATCTGGAGCTTTCGTGCAGAGACTGACGATGATGACAACCAGACAGCAAATTATGAGCATGACACCACAGAAATAGAGCCAGTTGAAGTCGTAGAAAACATACTTGAACCACGTGTTGGCTGCGTCGGGTGTATTGCTATAATATACTTTTGCTCCCAAACGGGTCAGACCGATGATAATGCCAGAAAGCAATCCCCACATACCGCCAATAGCAGAAGTTCGTTTCCAGCAGATTCCCAGCAGGAAGGCTGCTGCAATGCCAGGAGCCAAAACACTTTGCACGTCTTGCAAATAGTTGTAGAGCACATTTCCTACACTTCGCATGATAGGTATCCACAGAATGCCAAGAATAACGATGACAACAGTGGCTACCTGACCGATATGGACGAGTGACTTCTCGGAAGTCTGTGGACGTAATCGCTTGTAGAAGTCGATGGTGAACAGCATGGCTGACGAATTGAACAACGAGGCCAATGAACTCATCAATGCTGCTAAGATGCCGCAAACAACAAGACCCTTGACTCCTGCGGGAAGCAATTTTGCAACAAGTGTAGGGAAGGCAGCATCACTTAAAACCGTACCGTTGGCATCAACAGGAAGGAAACTGCCACCCGTCTTTACGTTGAGGGCATAAGCTATCATACCTGGAATAAGGAAGATGAAAACAGGCAGCAATTTGAGGTAGGCGCCAAAGATGGTACCACGTCGTGCTTCTTTCTCGTCTTTTCCAGAGAGAACGCGCTGAACGATATACTGGTCGGTACACCAATACCAGAAACCTATAACCGCAGAACCCACTAAGGCACCAAGCCAGGGAAAGTTGGGGTCGCGGAGATCGCGTATCAGGTCGGTCATGTGGTTTCCATATTCGTTTACAGGTTCAAGTGAGCATATATTCATCACCTGTTCCCAGCCACCAACGGCCTTGAGACCTAAAACGAGAATGATAAGAGACCCCAGAAGTAGAATGGGAGTTTGCAAGACAGATGTATAGAGCACACTTTTCATACCACCGAAAATGGTGTAGATGGCCGTGATGAGTACCAGGCCGATGGCTGCAATCCAGAAAAAGTCGATGCCCCATATTTCTTTGATACCAAAAACCTGCTGGAATACCAAACCGCCGGCATATACGGTAACAGCTACCTTGGTGAGTACATAGCTGATAAGTGAAATAATGGACAGAATGGTTCGGCTCTCTTTATTGTATCTGCGTTCCAGAAACTCTGGCATCGTATACACCATCGAACGGGTGTAGAAAGGTACAAATACCCATCCTAAGATAAGTATCATCCAGCCCTGAATTTCCCAATGCGCCATAGCCATACCGCTGGAGGCTCCTGCGCCAGCCAGACCGATAAGATGTTCAGAGCCTATGTTGGAGGCAAAGATGGAGGCACCTATGGCTATCCATGTTGCGTCGCGGCCGCCAAGAAAATAATCTGCAGAGTTGTTGTTCTTCTGGCTTACAACCCATGCCACAATACCAATGAGTGCCAGACAGAAGGCACCAATGACGATCCAGTCTAATAGTTCCATGTTGTTTTTAATTTTTAGGTTTTATTTTTTTTGTTTCTATTTCTTGATACTGAACTTGTATGCCAAATGCGAGTAATATTCCTCGCCTGGTTTCAGAGTGGCATCAGTCCATCCTGCTACATGCTCGCTTATCTTGGTAGGAGAGTCTGGATATTTCTGACTTTCGAAGCATACGCTTACATGCTTGGGATATTTGATGCCATGCTTGCAGGCGATGCCCGTTCCCTGGAAGTTGCCGGTGTAAACTTGTATACCTGGTTCATTTGTGTAAACTTCGAGTAATATGCCTGTCTTGGGCGAGTAAAGACTTGCTGCTACTGTCTTGTCGTCACCTTTGCCGTTTTTGTAGGTGTTCAGGCACCAGTTGTGGTCGTAGCCTGTGGCATTCTTTATCTGGTCATAGGTGTAGTCTGCCTTCTTGCCTATTTCTGTAGGAATGCGGAAGTCCATAGGTGTTCCTTCTACATTCTTGATCTCACCTGTAGGAATGTAAAGCGAGTCGGAAGGGGTAAATTTGTCTGCATTGATATACATCACTTGGTTGAAACCTTCCTTCGATGGATCGCCATTCAGATTGAAATAGGAGTGGTTGGTCATGTTGATGACGGTCTCCTTGTTGGTGGTTGCCTTGAATACGATATCAAGGGTATTGTTGCTTGTTACCGTATAGGTGGCTGTAGCTGTTATGTTTCCTGGAAAACCATTTTCATCATCAGGAGCGTTCATGACGAAAGTAACCGAAGAGTCATTTTGTTCGGTCACGTCATAAACCTGGTTCAGCCATCCTGTGTTGCCTCCTCCATGAAGACAGTTGCCGTTGTCGTTGGCCTTTAGTGAATAAAGACTTCCTGCCAATGACAGTTTGGCATCCTTGATACGATTGGCGTATCTTCCAACTGTTGATCCGTAGTCGGAAGGGGAGTGGATGGTGTCGGCATACTGGCGGATGTTGTCATATCCCAAGACCACATCTGTGGGCTTGCCGTTCTTGTCGGGCACACAGAGTGATACTACACGACCGCCATAGTTGGTCAGACAAACTTCCATGCCTTTTTCATTCTTCAACACAATGAGCTTGATGTCCTTGCCATAGATGGTTGAGTCGAAAGCGGCAGGATTGAGACCTGACTGAGTAAGAGTAGATGTTGGTGCTGATCCACATGAAGAGAGCATAGCCGTCATGAGGCCAACTCCTAAAAGTAAGCTGTAGAATTTCTTCATTTTTAGGTATAGGGTTAGTTATTACTTTATTTTGGGTGTAAAAATACAACAAATATCTTTAAGTTGTATCTTTTTTATCTAAGTATTTTGCAGTAAGGTGTGTTTTTAACACTATTTGCATAAAATAAAAGAGCAAGTTCTTGTTTTATAGAAGAACTTGCTCTTATTTGAGTGATATAATCGCTAATTATAAAATCTTGATATAATCGCTATATATAATCTTGATATAATCGCTATATATAATAATGTATTTATTGGGAAAGTAGTTGTTGTTAGCAAACCTTGTGTGATCCTTCAGAGATGATGACAGGATAAACTTCAGGCTCATGGCCATACTTGGCTGCAAATTTAGCTTTTGCATCTGCAATGAACTTATCGTAGATGTCGTCCTTTACCAGGTTGATGGTACAGCCTCCGAAGCCACCACCCATAATACGGCAGCCTGTTACACCATTCTCTTTAGCTACGTCGTTCAGGAAGTCAAGTTCCTCACAACTAACCTCGTATTCCTTGCTCAGACCATAGTGTGTCTCGTACATCTTCTGACCAACAGTTTCGTAGTCGCCTTTCTCAAGAGCATCGCATACTGCCAGTACGCGGTCTTTCTCGCCCAATACGAAATGAGCGCGGCTGTAGTCTTCTTCGCCCACTTCTGCGCGAACCTCTTCAAGTTGTTCCCATGTGCAGTCGCGCAAGGTCTCAAACTTGGCTTCAGGATGTTTGGCAGCAATATGCTTTACCACGTTCTCGCAAGAGTTACGACGGTCGTTGTATGGTGAGCCGGCCAACTCGTGCTTTACCTTAGAGTTAACCAGACAGAGTTTGTAGCCCTTTGGTTCGAATGGGAAGTACTCAAACTCGCGGCTGTTGCAGTCGAGACGCATGAGTTTGCCTTCCTTTCCGAATACGCTGGCAAACTGGTCCATGATACCGCAGTTGACACCTACATATTTATGTTCTGTAGCCTGACCTGCCAAGACAAGGTCCCACTTAGAAATCTTGTTGTCACCAAACAAGTCGTTCAAGGCAAAGGCGAAACAACTCTCAAGAGCAGCAGAAGAAGACATACCAGCACCGAGAGGCACATCACCATAAAAGGCCGCATTGAAGCCTTTCACGTCAACACCCAAAGCTTTCATTTCCTGACATACACCATAGATATAGCGTGCCCATGAAGCGCGTGGACCCTCAGGGTCGTCTACCTTGAATTCTACACGGTCCTTTAAGTCGATAGAGTAGAGCATGATGGTGTTGGTTCCGTTAGGACGGATTTCAGCCATGATACCTTTGTCTACTGCGCCAGGGAAAACGAATCCTCCATTATAATCAGTATGCTCACCAATTAGGTTGATACGACCTGGTGACATATAAATGTTTCCAGTTTTGCCGTCGAAATGCTTAATGAAGCGGCTTCTTACTTTTTCAATATCCATAATCAGTTAAGTTTTTTTGTTGTTTGTTAAAGATTTGTCTGATATATTTTAGCCCCAAGGCTTTAATGCCTCAGGGCTTTCTTATTTTTGGGAGATTTATTCTACAGGAATATCCTTGTTGACATTCTTGCAGCCAGCTACAGCATAGAACAGCATGTATGCCATACAGATGAGAGGTACAATATAACTTGTCATATAGCCTCCATTATCAGCGATGAAGTTCTGTACCAATGGAATCAATCCTCCACCTACTACCATCATCATGAAGATACCAGAAGCCTGTGCGGTATATTTGCCAAGGCCCTCAGTGGCAAGGTTGAAGATAGATGCCCACATGATGGATGTACAGAGACCGCAGAGAACCAGGAACATGGCAGCAATAGGTACGGTTACCATCTGGAAGGAAGTACCAGTGAATACAGGCATTTCAACCGTGGTAGACTTACCCAAAAGAACTGCGAGAAGGATGAAAATGATACCGGCGCCATTGGCAAAGATCATCATCTGGCGACTTGATACCTTGTCAGCGATAAAGCTTGAGCAGAGACGGCCTACCAACATCAAGAGCCAGTAGGTACCTGCTACGAATCCACCGATAGCGGCAGCATTAGCCAATACGACTCCGTTGATCAAACCACCGCCATTGGCTGTTGTATCAGAGATGTAGAAATTCAATGTACCAGGAATACCTACTTCAACGCCTACATATACGAAGATGGCGAGAACACCAAGGTTGAAGTGACGGAATGCCCAAGGTGAGTGTTCGAATACAGTCTTGTCTGTTGTTTTGCCCATCTCTGGATCCTGAATAGGAATGAAGATCAAGATGAAGAAGGCTGCTGCGAATACAGCAAGGGCGATGTAAAGTACCAGATTTACGTCTACCATCTTTGTGTTGGCTGTTACGGTTCCGATAAGTGCACCTACGAGCATAGGAGTTAAAGTACCAGACAAGCTGTTGAGTGTACCTCCTATGAGGTTCAACTGGTTACCACGATTGCCACCGCCACCGAGAAGGTTCAGCATAGGGTTTACTACTGTATTCAGAATACATACAGCGAAACCAGAAATGAACGCTCCGAAGAGGTAAACGGCGAAACCAGAGATGTCGGCACCGAACTTACCAGAAATGAACTGGATGAATACGCCTACAAAACCTGTAGCAATACCGGTGAGGGCAGTCTTCTTGTAACCAATCTTGGTAAGCAACTTGCCTGCTGGTATACCCATGAAGAGGTAAGCTAAGAAGTTCATGGCGTTACCCAACATACCTATCATGTTGGCACTACCGCTGTCGGCGAATACATTTTTCCAGATGACTCCGATAGGAGCTGCCAGGTTCGTAACAAACGAAATCATGGCGTAGAGAAACATCATCGTGATAATGGCGATGATATTACCATTTTTGTTTTGGCTTTCCATTTTTAATTGTTTGATAGTTGATATTGTTATTATTTAATTATTTCGGGTTTGTTCTCATCGTAAAAAAAGAATACAGCTCTATATTATAATCTATATTAAGAATGTTATTCAAGAATATGATTTTCTTTAGGAATTGTGGTTGCTTTTTTCAAACGAGAAAATGGAGCAGGCGCTTTTCGAGTACCTGCTCCATATATATAATAAGGTGTTATTTCTCTACACCAAACTTATAAATAGTTTTCTGTGTGTAGGTGTCGCCTGGTTTCAAGCGGCAACTTGGGAAGTATGGATGGTTAGGCGTGTCAGGGAACTTCTGTGCCTCGAAGCAAACAGCGCTGCGGCGTGGGAATGTGGCGCCATGCTGACCGGAGATGCCAGCCAGGAAGTTGCCTGTATACATCTGCAAGCCTGGTTCGGTGGTGTAAACCTCCATTGTGCGGCAGCTTACTGGATCCTTGATCTTTGCTGCGAAACTCAACTCGCCTTCCTCTTTCTTATTGAGCACGTAGTTGTGGTCGTAGCCCTGACCATTCTTTATCTGCTCGTTGTCGGCATCGATGTCCTGTCCTATGGTCTTAGGAGTACGGAAATCGAAAGGAGTACCCTCTACCTTGAGAATTTCACCAGTAGGGATGGAAACCTTGTCTATAGGGAGATAATAGTCTGCGTTTACCTGACAGATAATGTTGTCGATAGTAGGTGTTGGGTTGGCAATTCCCTGAATAGAGAAGAATGCGTGGTGTGTCAGGTTGACAATTGTCAACTTGTTGGTTGTTGCCTGATACTTGATGACGAGCTCGTCGTCGTCGGTCAGAGTATAAGCCACCCATACGTTCAACTCGCCGGTGAAGCCTTCCTCGCCATAAGGACTTGCATATTTGAGAACTACAGCATTGCTGCTTACCTGCATGGCATCCCATACGTGTGCATGAAATCCTGTAGGACCACCATGAAGATGGTTAGGACCATCGTTGCGTGCCAGCTGATATTCCTTGCCATGAAGTGTGAACTTGCCATCCTTGATGCGGTTTCCGTAGCGGCCAATAAGCACGCTCAGGAAAGGCTCTGGAGAATTGATGACATCCTGTATGTTGTCATGTCCTTGAATAAGGTTGGCGTGATTTCCGTCCTTGTCGGGCATCATGATGGCTACAATGGCGCCTCCATAATTGGTTACGGCAACCTCATTGCCGTTACTGTTTTTCAGTACGAACAAGTCTGTCTGCTTGCCATTGACTGTGGTCTGAAAATCTTCTCTTTTCAGACCGCACTTATTTGCTGGTTCTGTATTCATAATATCCCAATTGTTTAGTTATTCGAATGTTTTAAAGTTACATACTGCAAAGTAAATAAAAAAAAATGATTATAACAAATTTTTTTGCAACTTATTTGATTTAAAAAAACTAAAATATATTATGCCAGCAAATCGGCTACCACATAGCTCGAACCTCCCACGAAGATGAAGTCGGTATTCTTAGCTTCTCGCTTGGCTGCTTCAAATGCTTCTTTTACAGACAGATATGTGTTGCCAGTGAGGTCATGCTCCTGTGCCATCTTGCATAGCTTTTCCACGGGGACAGCCCTCTTTGTTGAGGCTTGTGTCCAGTAGTAGGTTGTGCCTGTTTTAGGAAGCAACTCCAGGACGCTTGACACATCTTTGTCGTCCACCATTCCGAAGATGATATGGCGGTGTGTGCAAGGTTGCTTTTCTATCTGTCGGCTCAGGAATTTCCATCCTGCCACGTTGTGTCCAGTATCGCAGATGACAAGAGGTTTGTCGCTCAGCTTTTCCCAACGTCCGCGCAGTCCTGTCGCTTCGCATACGTTGGCAAATCCATTCAGAATGGCTTCTTTGCCGATGATGCCTTTGTCGAGCAGGACAGACATGGCGCAAAGAATGGTTCTTGCATTTTCTTCCTGATAGGTTCCCTGAAGTTCCATCTCTATAGGTCCTAAAGTCTGGGTGCCGAACACGTGACGGCCTTCCGCTGTTGTTGTAACGGTGTCGTTGCTGAAGGCAGATTCCTCTGAGAAGATGACGGGCGCCTTTCTTTCCTTTCCTATGGTTTCGAATACTGGACGTGTTTCAGGAGTGGTAGTTCCTATTATTACGGGTACATTTTTCTTGATGATGCCAGCCTTCTCGAAAGCAATTTTCTCAAGGGTGTTGCCAAGTAGCTGGGTGTGGTCGTAGCTGATATTGGTGATGATGGACAGGATAGGGGTGATGATGTTCGTACAGTCGAGTCGTCCTCCCAATCCCACTTCTATGACTGCGTAGTCTACCTGTTGCTCCTTGAAGTACTTGAAAGCCAGGGCTGTGGTGAGTTCAAAGAAGGATGGGTGTAGGGGTTCGAAGAAGGAGCGTTCCTCTTCTACAAAGTCAACCACATATTGTTCGGGAATGCATTCGCCGTTGATGCGTATTCTCTCTCGGAAATCTACCAAATGTGGTGAGGTGTATAGTCCAACCTTGTATCCTTGTGCCTGAAGGATGGCAGCAATGGTATGTGAGCAGGAGCCCTTGCCGTTGGTTCCTGCCACGTGGATGGTTTTGAAATACTGATGGGGATGACCGAAGTGCTCATCTAAGGCATGGGTGGTTTGCAGTCCGGGTTTGTATGCTGTGGCGCCTATCTTTTCGAAAACGGGAGTTCTCGTAAACAGATATTCTGTCGTTTCTTTGTAGTTCATATATGTATATATAATAGGTGTGTGTCTTCATTAATGATAAAGAGCAATCCTGTTCTTCTTGTTTTGGAGAAGAGGATTGCTCTTTGTTTTATTTTGAAAAATTACTTGAACAGATTTTTCAAACTGTCGAAGAGCGTCTTCTTCGTAGCATTGTCTGCCTTGAAGTTCTCGCTGTCCTTCAGTTTCTTAATCAGTTCTTTCTCTTCCTTAGTAAGGGTCTTGGGGACGTAGACGGTTACGTTGCAGATGATGTCTCCCTTGCCATATCCGTAGCCTTTTACAGCTGGCAGACCTTTTCCGCGCAGGCGAATCTGCTTGCCAGGCTGTGTACCTGGCTCTATCTTGACAGTGGTCTTGCCCTCTATGGTAGGAACGTCCACTTCGCCTCCCAAAGTTGCAGTGGCAAAATCGAGAACCAGGTTGTAGTAGAGGTTCTGTCCGTCGCGCTCGAAGGTGTCGTTGCTTTCCTCGCTGATGAGGACCTGTATGTCTCCAGGGTATCCGTTGCGTTTTCCGGCATTACCCTTTCCGGGTACGGTGAGTACCATTCCGTCCTGAACTCCGGCGGGGATGTTGATTTCCACTACCTCGTCCCCTTTTACAATACCATCGCCGCCACAGGTCTTACACTTGTTCTTGATCACAGTGCCTTCTCCGTGACAGGTAGGGCAGGCGGCTTGAGTCTGCATCATGCCAAAGATGGAGCGAACACTCTTGATGGTATAGCCTGTTCCATGACAAGTGCTGCAAGTCTCGGGCTTGGCTCCGCCTTCACTTCCTGTACCCTGGCAGTCGGGGCACTTCAAGTCTTTATGAACTTTGAACTTTTTGGTAACGCCGCTGGCGACTTCCTTCAAATTGAGTTTTACCTTGATTCTCAGGTCGCTTCCCTGGTGCATTTGTGGCTGTGCGCTGCCTCCGAAGCCGAAGCCTCCACCTCCATGACCGCCAAAGATATCGCCGAACATAGAGAAGATGTCGTCCATATTCATGCCTGCACCGCCTCCGAATCCACCGAATCCGCCTTGTGGACCATTGAATCCAAACTGATCATACTGCTGTCTCTTCTGAGGGTCGCGCAGTACGTCGTAAGCCTCGGCGGCCTCTTTGAACTTTTCCTCAGCCTCCTTGTTGCCAGGATTGCGGTCTGGGTGATATTTGATGGCTATCTTTCGATAAGCCTTCTTGATTTCATCATCGGATGCCGACTTGTCGACGCCAAGCACCTCGTAATAGTCTCTCTTAGCCATTTGCTAATGTTGAATTCTTTATTGTTTTATTATTCTTGTTCTATTGTCCTACGGCAACTTTGGCGTGGCGAATTACTTTGTCGTTGAGTGTGTAGCCGGTCTGGATGCAGTCTATAACCTTTCCTTTCTTGTCGTCGCCCATGCCGGGCACCATGGCTACAGCCTCGTGATAGTCTACATCGAAATCCTTGTCCTGTGTCTCGATCTTCTTGACACCAAGACTTTCGAGGGCTTTGCTGAATTTATTGAAAATCATCTGCACACCTTCCTTGATGACTTTAGGGTCCTCACTCTTGTCGGCGATGGCACGCTCAAAGTCGTCCAGGATGGGGAGAATGGCAGCTATTGTCTTCTCACCGCCATTGAGGATGAGGTCTGCTTTCTCCTTCAGGGTGCGCTTGCGGTAGTTCTCAAATTCGGCAGTCTTGTAGAGCAACTGTTTTTTGAGTGATTCCACTTCCTGTTCAGCCTTGGCGAGAGGATCGAGCTCCTCGGCCTCTTTCTCTTTATTACTGTCTTCGGCTGACAGATTGTCAGTCTGAGCCTGTTCTGCCTGCTTTTCTGTCTGCTGCTCGTCAACTTTCTCGTTGGCGTTGGCATCTTCTATATTGATTTCTTTTTCTTTAGACATAATAAATGTTGTTTTTTTGTTTTACACGTTTTGTGGCGTGTGTTGCAAAAAACATGCCAACCTACTTGTTCCTTTCGAAATGGTGGGGTTGGCATGTTGTTTCTTATACGTTGTACATCTTGGCTTTCTGTTCCTTGATGGCCTCGTCGTAGATGTACTCATCGTAGGACATGAGCTTGTCGATGGTGCCCGATGGAGTCAGCTCGATGATACGGTTGGCTACTGTGTTGATGAACTCGTGGTCGTGGCTGGCGAAGAGCACATTTCCCTTGAAGCCTATCAGGTTGTTGTTGAAAGCCTGAATGCTTTCCAAGTCCAGATGGTTGGTAGGTGTGTCGAGAATCAGACAGTTGGCGTTCTGCAGCTGCATACGTGCTATCATACATCTCATCTTCTCGCCTCCCGAGAGCACGTTCACCTTCTTCAAAACCTCCTCGCCGCTGAAGAGCATACGACCTAAGTAACCCTTCATGGCCACCTCGTTGCCCGGACCGTACTGGCTGAGCCAGTCTACCAGGTTCATGTCGCTCTGGAAGAACTCGGTGTTGTCGAGTGGGAGGTAGGCTGTTGTGATGGTTACGCCCCACTTGTATTCTCCTGCGTCAGCCTTTCTGTTGCCATTGATGATTTCGAAGAGGGCGGTCATGGCCTTGGGGTTATGAGAGAGGAATACCACTTTCTCGTCTTTCTCGATGTTGAAGTTTACGTTGTCGAAGAGTACTGTTCCGTCCTCGTCGACAGCTTTCAAGCCTTCCACCTCAAGAATCTGGTTGCCTGGCTCGCGGTCCATCTGGAAGATGATGCCTGGGTACTTACGGCTTGAAGGACGAATCTCCTCGACGTTGAGCTTTTCGAGCATCTTCTTACGTGATGTGGTCTGCTTACTCTTTGCCACGTTGGCAGAGAATCGGCGGATAAACTCTTCCAACTGCTTCTTCTTTTCCTCAGCCTTCATCTTCTGGTTCTGAGCCTGACGCAGAGCCAACTGTGAACTTTCGTACCAGAAAGAGTAGTTACCGGCAAACATGGTTACCTTGCCGAAGTCGATATCTACAGTCTGTGTGCTCACTGCATCGAGGAAGTGACGGTCGTGAGAAACCACCAATACGGTTTGCTCCACGTTGCTCAGATATTCCTCCAACCATTCCACGGTGTCGAGGTCGAGGTCATTGGTAGGCTCATCGAGCAACAGGTTGTCTGGGTTTCCGAAGAGGGCTTTTGCCAGCATGACACGTACCTTCTCTGTATTTGAAAGCTCGCCTACGAGCTTGTTGTGCTTGTCTTCCTGTACACCAAGGTTCTGAAGCAGCTGGGCAGCATTGCTCTCAGCCTCCCATCCGTTCATCTCGGCGAACTTCAACTCCAGGTCGGCAGCACGATTGCCGTCTTCCTCGGTCATCTCTTCCTTAGAGTAGAGGCGCTCGCGCTCCTTCATGTTTTCCCAAAGAGGCTGGTGACCCATCAGAACGGTGTCCATGACGCGGAACTCATCATATTTGAAGTGGTCCTGCTCCAATACCGAGAGGCGCTCGCCTGGTCCTAATTCTACGCTTCCCTTGTTGGGCTCCAAGTCTCCGCTGATGGCGCGAAGGAAGGTAGACTTACCGGCACCGTTGGCACCAATAATACCATAAATGTTACCGTGAGTGAACTTGAGGTTTACGTCCTTATAGAGGACTCTCTTTCCAAATTGTATCGCTAAATTGGTTACAGTTATCATTAACTTAAAAGTTTATTGTATGTTATTTTCAAATTTGGATGCAAAGGTACAAAAAATATTTGTAAATCAGAAATTTAGTGATGAAAAGGACTTAATATTTAGTTAAAAACATGGATATTTTTTGTCAATCGGACAAAAAGGCATAATTTTGTAGACCAAAAAACGATTTACAACTGATATGCGACAAGAAAACAATAAGTGGCAGAAGCGCACTGACAGGGGAGGGTATGGAGTCCCCAACGAGTACGACCATTATGTGGTCAGCAAGCCTGCGCCTCTGTTGGAATGGCTGTTGGAAAACGTCAAGAGTTCGAGCAAGACCAAAATCAAGCAGATACTGCAGGGCCGTGGCATCCGTGTGGACGGCAAGACGATTACCAAGTTCGACTATCCTCTGCGACCCGGCATGAAGATTGCCGTCAGCAAGTCGAAGAAGAATCAGGAGACCTTCAAAAGTAAGTATCTCAAGATTGTCTACGAAGACCGGTATTTGGTGGTAGTGGAAAAGCAGATCGGCATACTGAGTATGGCGGCAGGACATTCATCGCTCAATGTGAAGACCGTGCTCGACGACTACTTCCACAAAACCCGTCAGAACTGTCAGGCTCATGTGGTGCATCGACTCGACCGTGATACCAGCGGATTGATGATTTATGCCAAGGACAAGCAGACCGAACTTGCCTTGGAGGATGACTGGCATCACAATGTGTACGACCGCCGCTATGTGGCTTTAGTGTCGGGCGAGATGGAGCAGGATGAAGGAACGGTTGCCAACTGGCTGAAGGACAATAAGGCGTATATCACTTATAGCAGTGATACGGACAATGGCGGAAAATATGCTGTCACTCACTATCATACGCTTCAGCGTTCAACTGATTATTCACTTGTGGAATTTAAATTGGAGACGGGTCGTAAGAACCAGATACGTGTTCATACTGCCGATATGGGACATCCTGTATGTGGCGATATCAAATATGGAAATGGTGATGATCCTTGCCATCGCTTGTGCCTTCATGCCTATGTGCTCTGCTTCTATCATCCCGTTACGCATCAGCCCATGGAGTTTGAGACTCCTATCCCATCAGAATTTCGCCGAGCTTTGAAATCATAACATCTAAAGTAAAGACATGAATCATTTTGAATATTACGTTTTTGCCCTCATCGTACTGATTGTTGGCTTCCTGATAGTGAAGAAAGTTGCCACCTGCTTGTTCAAGACAGTAGTAGCCGTCATCGTGCTTGTCATTTTGGCTGGCATTTATTTCCTGGCAAGCTGAAAAAACGAAGCCGGCTTCGTTCGCCAACGAAGTAGCTTGCGATAGTCAGCGAAGCTGCTTGCGATGGTCAACGAAGCCGGCTTCGTTTTTTCCTTTTATTACAACTACTTGCTTCCGAAGTATAAGAAGAGCATACCGATGAGCACCAACAACAAGTCGACAAACTTGGCCTTGAGGTTTTTCTCGTGGAAGAGGGCTGCTCCGAAGAGGAAGCTGACGATGACACTTCCTCGTCTCACCATGCTCACGATGCTGATCATGGCTCCAGGCAGACTCAGCGCATAGAAGTACACGAAGTCGGCAGCACTCAGGAAGATGCTGATAAAGATGATGGACCAGTGCCAGCGGAATGGGGTTGTCTTGTGGCGTGCCGGCCACCATAGAATCATCATCATGAATCCCATCATGACTAACTGGTAGATGTTGTACCAGCTCTGCACGATCATGCGGTCGAGTCCCACACCTCCGTTCTCGGGCGGAGCCATGAGATATTTGTCATACAGTCCGCTGATGGCTCCCAATACGGCAGCCAGGACGATAAAGTATATCCATTTGTCGTGCTTGAAGTCGATGCCTTCCTTTTTTCCGCTTTTCGACAGCATGAGGAATGATACTACTGCTAAGATGACACCTATCCATTGGTACAGGTTGAGCACCTCGCCATATACAAGCATGGCTCCCACGAGTGTCATCACAGGACGTGTGGCGTTGATAGGCCCCACAATGGTAAGGGGCAGATGCTTCATACCGAAGTAGCCGAAAGTCCAGCTGCTCAGCACGATAAAACTTTTCAGGATGATGTACTTGTGTACTTCCCATCCGCCAGAGGCGACATGGAAGATTGTTCCGTCGAGTGCATTCGTCGTATAGCTCGTCACGATAAAAGGAACGAAGATGAGCGACGAGAAGAGCGTGTTGAGAAACAGTACCGGAATAACTGCGTTACCTGAAAGAGCCTTTTTCTTGAAGGCGTCATAAAATCCCAGCAAGGTGGCTGAGAGAAATGCTAAAATTAACCACATATTATATCATGAATTCTTTTTACCCTTTTGTCTTTACAAGTCGTATCTCACCTCCTCCAAGAAGAGGGCGTGTCCTGGCATACTCTCGCCTGCATCGCTGCGGGTTCCGTTGTGCAGGATGTCGAGAAACTGACTTTCGCTTATTTTCCCTCTTCCCACATCAATCAGCGTACCCACTACTGCACGCACCATGTTGCGGAGAAAGCGGTTGGCGGTTATCTCAAAATACCAGGTAGTGGGTGAGGTCTGTACCCATTGGGCTTGTGTCACCTCGCAGAGGGTTGTCTTGTTGTCGCCACCCGCCTTGCAGAAGGCAGCATAGTCTTTGTGGTGCAGAAAGTGGCGTGCCGCCTGGTTCATCCTGTCGAAGTCGAGCGGAAAGTTCATCTGCAACGAGTAGTGGCGCTCGAAGGGGTCCTTGCACGTATGTATATAATAATGATAGGTACGCGAGGAGGCAGAGAAGCGCGCATGCATGTCGTCGGCTACCCGTTTGATGTCTTTTACGGCAATATCTCTTGGCAGAATGCGGTTCAGACGATAGGTGAGCTGTGGGGCATCAAGCTCTTCGCCTTCCCAGTCAAAGTGGGCAGCCATCTTTCGGGCGTGTACTCCCGTGTCTGTTCGTCCTGCACCCACTACCTCCATGTCGCGTCGTAAAAGAGTAGACAGAGCTTTTTGCAACTCCTGCTGTACAGAGTTGGCGTTGGGTTGGATCTGCCAACCATGATAATTGGTTCCGTCGTAACCGAAGAAAATAAAGTATCTCATTTTACTGCCTTGAATTCTCACATGCATTTTTTGCTTCAATCGGCTGCAAAATTAATAAAAAACTACGAAATATGCGAAAATAGTACCGATTATTTTGCAAAATGATATAATCTTGAAAGAAAAACGCAAATTTGTTTTGCAAATTGACAATAAAATTGTATTTTTGCCAACGATTTTGTATTAATAGATTATGGCACAGAATATATTCAAAGGCTTAGGTATAGCCCTGATTACCCCATTCAAGACCGACGGAACAGTTGACTATCAGTCGCTGAAGAAACTGGTTGAGTTTCAAATAGACAATGGTGCAGACTTCCTCTGCATCCTTGCCACTACTGGTGAGGCTCCTTGTCTCACCCAGGATGAGAAAAATAAGATTACCGAGTTGGTGAAAGAGGTGAACCATGGACGAGTTAAGATATTGAAATATTGCGGTGGCAACAATACTGCAGCCGTGGTAGAAGAAATCAAGTCTACTGACTGGAGTGGTATTGATGGTATCTTGAGCATTTGTCCTTATTACAACAAGCCTTCTCAGGAAGGACTCTATCAGCACTTCAAGGCTATTGCACAGGCAAGTCCGCTGCCTATCGTTCTTTATAATGTGCCTGGTCGTACGGGCATCAATATGAAGCCGGAGACAACCTGTCGCATCGCCCGTGACTTCCCTAACGTGGTAGCCATCAAGGAGGCCAGTGGAAGTCTGGAGCAGGTGGATGAGATTATCAAGAACAAGCCTGATAACTTTGATGTCATCAGTGGTGATGATGCACTAACCTTCTCTATGGTGGCAAGTGGTGCTGCTGGAGTTATCTCGGTTATCGGTAATGCCCTGCCCAAGGCTTTCAGCCGTATGATACGTCTCGAGTTCCGTGGCGAGTATGAGCCTGCGCGCAAGATACATCATGCCTTTACCGAGCTGTACAGTCTGCTCTTTGTAGATGGCAATCCTGCCGGTGTAAAGGCGCTGCTCAATGATATGGGCTTTATCGAGAACGAACTGCGCCTGCCGTTGGTTCCTACCCGTATTGCCACCAAGCAGAAGATGAGTGACATATTGAAAGACCTTCGCATTTAAGCGATGAGATATTCTCAAAACGCGGGTCTGATGTTGTGAATGACTGCATGAAGATGCGTTACACAACATCAGACTCGAACTTTTTCTACTTTACAGCACTTAAATCCAAATCTATTATTTAAAATATGTCAGAAGAAAGAAGAATCATTCATGAAATCACGCCTTTGATGGGTAAGGATGTCCTCTACATTGCCGACAGGCACAAGAAGGAGTTTACTTATCCCATTCATAATCATTCTGTTTTTGAGCTCAACTTTGTGGAGAATGCACAGGGAGTGCGCCGTATCGTAGGCGACTCGCAGGAGGTAATAGGCGAGTACGACCTTTGTCTTATCACCTCTGCCGAACTGGAACATGTATGGGAGCAGAATGAATGCAAGAGCGAGGATATTCGCGAGATAACCATACAGTTCGATTTCAGTATGGGCGATGAGACCCTCTTTGGACGCAATCCTTACTCCAGCATTACCCGTATGATGCAGCAGGCACGCAAGGGTTTGGTGTTCCCCATGAAGGCTATTATGAAGGTTTACAGTCTTCTCGACACTCTCAGCAGCATTAAGGATGGATTTTATGCCGTGCAGCAGTTTCTTACCATTCTCTATGAACTGTCACGTTGTGACAATGCACGCACGTTGGCTTCCAGCAGCTTTGCCAAGGTGACGGTAGAGGACGACAGCCGTCGCATCCTGAAGGTAAAGAACTATATATCCAAGAACTATATGGAAGACCTGCGCTTGCCGATGCTCGCCGATTTGGCTGGTATGAGTCCAAGCGCTTTCAGCCGGTTCTTCAAGCTGCATACAGGGCGTAACATCAGCGAGTATATCATCGACCTTCGTCTGGGTTATGCTGCCCGTATGCTGGTTGATACTGCCAAGTCGATCAGTGAGATTGGTTTCGATTGCGGTTTCAACAATCTCAGCAATTTCAACCGTATTTTCAAGAAGAAGAAAGGCTGCTCGCCTACTGAGTTCCGCGAAAACTATCACAAGACCAGAATTATTGTTTAGGTAGAGAAGTTAGAGAAGTTAAAGAAGTTATCACTCCCTTTGGTCGTTAGAAGTTAAAGCCAACAGCCTTTAAGGGATGTATATTTAGCTGTAAAGCATATGGCTTTAACTTCTTTAACTTCTTTAACTTCTATAACTTCTCTAATTTCTTTAACACCTCCATTTGCGGTACCCTGTTATCATAAGAGGATAAAAAATGATGCCTGTCTCGACAAACGAGGCAGGCATCATGCTTTTTGTAGGGTTACTACTTATTAATAGAACTTGAAGTAGTTGCGTGCGTTGTTGTAAGAGATATCCTCTACCATGCGAGAGAGGCTCTCCATATCGTTAGGCAGCAAGCCCTTCTCTACATCGTTGCCAAGCAGGTTGCAGAGCAAACGACGGAAGTACTCGTGACGTGGATAGCTCAGGAAAGAGCGAGAGTCGGTCAGCATACCTACGAAGCGGCTCAACAGACCGAGAACAGAGAGGGCGTTCATCTGGCGTGTCATACCGTCGAGCTGATCGTTGAACCACCAACCAGAACCAAACTGAATCTTGCCTGGGCAAGAACCGTCCTGGAAGTTGCCAAGCATTGTGGCAATCACCTCGTTGGCACATGGGTTCAGCGTATAGAGGATAGTACGTGTGAGCTTGCCTTCCATGTTCAACTCGTTGAGGAAGTGGCTCATAGCCTTGGCTGTAGTGAACTCACCGATAGAGTCGAAACCGGTATCAGCACCCAGCTTGTTGTACATCAATGTATTGTTGTCGCGGATAGCACCATAGTGGTACTGCTGTGTCCAGTCGGCAGCATAGTCCATCTCGGCGCATACCTTCAGGAAGGCGTGCTTGTACTGGCGAATCTCGATAGCAGAAAGCTGCTGACCGCGCATAGCCTTGGCGAAGATGGTCTCAATCTGAGAGTCTGTGTATGGCTCATCGTAGAACTCCTCGATACCGTGGTCGCTCAACTTGCAGCCATTCTCGGTGAAGAAGTCGTGACGCTTCTGCAGGGCATCAACCATATCCTGGAAGGTAGTAACAGTAACACCAGCTACCTCGCCCAACTTGTTCATGTACTCAGCGAAGTCTGGCTTCTCGATGTTCATGGCCTTGTCAGGACGCCATGCAGGAATCATCTTGATCTCGAAACCGCTCTCGCGAGTCTGCTTGTGATAACGCAAGTCATCAATTGGATCGTCTGTAGTACATACGCACTCTACATGGTAGCGGCGCATAAAGCCACGTGCAGTATACTCTGGCTGCTGCAACTTCTCGTTACACTCGTCGTAGATTTCGCGTGCAGTCTTAGGGCTCAACTGCTTGTCGATACCGAAAGCTGTCTTGAGCTCAAGGTGTGTCCAGTGGTACAAAGGATTACGGAATGTGTAAGGCACGGTCTCTGCCCACTTCTCAAACTTCTCCCAGTCACTTGTATCAGTACCTGTGCAGAAACGCTCGTCTACACCATTGGTACGCATGGCACGCCACTTGTAGTGGTCGCCGCCCAACCAAAGCTCTGTGATGCTCTTGAACTGATGATCATTGGCAACCATCTCAGGGATGAGGTGACAGTGATAATCGATGATAGGCATTTTAGCCGCATGATTGTGATACAAATCCTGCGCAGTTTTGGTATCGAGCAGGAAGTTTTCATCCATAAATTGTTTCATAATTGTAATTTAGTTTTTAAAGATTTGCTTATTCGACTTGCAAATATACATCATTTTTTTGCAATCCACCAAAAAAATACGTAATTATTAGGTTTATTTTACTAAAACGATTACGTTTGTGCATGAGCGGTGGGAGAAACGAAGTCTTTCAATCACTCAGGTCTGCGTAGTTCTTGTTTCTATTTTTCTGTCATTCCGTTTTTCTCTTTGCTTGTAAGTCAAAAAATATAGTTGGAATCCTTCTGTATAATTATTCATCAATAGGCGTTACTTAACTGTGAAAAAATTATTTCCCAGTTAGGAAATTTATTTTTCTCAGTTGGGTAGATTCTTTTTTCCAGTTAGTCCATGCTTTTTTGACAATTATTGAATAAATATGCTGTATAATTATTCTTTTGTTTGCTTGGTTTTTTCAGTGGACTCAGTACCTTATTATAAATATAACCCCTGTCAAGGCAAGACATAGGCTTGCGTTGACAGGGGTTGAGTGGGGGAGTTTATTAATTATTGTTTGTAATATTCTGAATAGAAAGTACAGGGCGAACAAGACAATAGTCTGAGTTTGGGTTATGACGTGGAGATATGCCAAAAGCCCCTATTTGGCTTTCTATTGTCCAGATAATAAATTTACAGCCATAACCATCTTGTTTTGTAGATGTCCAAAAATCAAAATGACTGCCATCTTTGCCAATCTTGTTGTAAAGCTTCAGCTTGTTTTTAGTATAGCCAGGTTGTACACCTGTAAACTCAACAGTTTCTTCCGTGCCGTCAGCAGAGGTGTTGATTGTGATGGTAGGAGACCCATCTTTAGCTTTGCCACTTTCCGAATCGAATTGAAGTCCTCCTCCATTTTTATCTTCTACTTCTTCTGCTGTAGGCGTGCGCCAGTTCGCTCCCCAAACATAATCGCTGCCAGTCTTTGCGGCGTTTGTCCAATTCATTTCCTCTGCTACATTCTCTGTGGCGAATCTTGGACCACCAGCCCAAAGTTGTACCCATTCTATTTTTACCTCTTGTTCATTGATAGTCGCTATTTCTGTACCCTTGGTAGGACCAGAGGTGATGGTGTAGTACTTGCCTGCAGTAAGACCGGCTTCTTTGGTCTTGTTGAGGAGCTTGTTACCATTATATATTTCTATTTTTACGCCAGCAGGTACTACTATATAGTTGATTTCGCCTGCCGCAACTTCGCCTGCTGCTTTATGGAGCAGGGTTGGCTTGGTGTCGCTTGTGCTTACAATAGTGAAGCCGTCTGCATTTTTTGTGGCAGTAAGTCCTTTCACCCATTTGCCGTCAGCAGTCTTCACGTGAATGTCTATAACGCCTTTCTTGTCCACTTCCACTACGCGCAGAACAGCCACCTTGGGCTTCAGAGTGATTGAAAGACCTTTTTCACCTGTTGTAGCCTCGGCTGTTCCTGTTGCTGCAAATTTGTTTGCCACGTCAGCAAATTTGCCTGATTGGTTTGTCAAGTCCACTTCATTACCAGGGAAGTAAGCATACCAGTTGGCAGGCTCAGTGGTAGCCTCTGCATCAGCACAGGTGAATTGTACCCCCCCGTTAGTAAAAGTATAGTAAGTTGATATTTTGCTGTTGCTTACACTCACCTGGTCGCCCTTGTCAAATGCAAACTTCCATGTGCCGCTTTCATCTGTCAAAGTGGCACGCGAGCTTAGATTTTCTACTGAAGCATTGAGGGTCAGTCCTCTCTTTGGCTGTGTTTCGCCATTGTCGTCATTGCTACAGGCTGTGAGAATTACAACAGCCAACATAAATGCTGAATACAAAAAATTTTTCATGTTTTTAATCTGATTGCCAATTTGTGATCTTGTGGTTAATTTTTAATTGTTCTCATGCTATTCCCAAACGTCTTCGTTATCTCCGCTTGTAATTTCATCGTCTCCTTTTCTGAAAGAAAAACCAGGATGTACAGGTTTAGCTTGATTGTTACTGTCTGCAAGAAAGGTCGATGTCTCTATAGCATACACGCAAACAAGAGGCATCATGTAAGTTTTTTTCTTCATAAATGTTCTTAAAATATTAAATAGTGAATACTCATCTTTTTAGCGGGCGTAAAGATACAACAAAAATGTAATTTATACAAATATTTTATGTTACATTTCTGTTACAGACTCTAAAAAATCTTAAAGCAACTCTTACTCAACTTATGCAAATGGGGAAGTTAAAGAAGATTGCTTCTATAACTTCTATAGACGATAGCCTAACGCTTCAGGGCGTGTGGAGCATACTTGCGATAGTTTAGTTCGGTAATAATAAAAAAGAGGTAGCTTTATTGAAAGCTGTTGATGGTTTCCGCAATATACTTAGTCTCTTCCGAAGTCATCATCTGATGGCAGGGCAGACTGAGTTCCTGTTGGTGGATGCGTTCGGTGATGGGTAGGGAAAGACAGTTCCATGATTTGTAGCAGGCTTGCTGATGGGGCGGGATGGGGTAATGAATCATCGTACCTATGCCATGCTGGCTTAGGTAAGTCTGCAGTTCGTCGCGCTTCTCGCAGAAGACGGGGAAGATATGAACCACGTTTCGGCTCCAGTCGTCATACATCTGATGGGGAACCATGACCTTGGGATTGTTGATGAGCGAGAGATACTCTTTGGCACGTTGGCGCCGAGCCTCGTTGAGCATATCGAGGTGGCGAAGTTTTGCCGTAAGGACGGCAGCCTGTATCTCGTCCATGCGCGAGTTGGTGCCTACGTATGGAAATACATATTTACGGCTGCTGCCATAGTTGCCCAAGGCTCTCACAACCTCAGCCAACTCATGGTCGTCGGTAGTCACAGCTCCTGCATCGCCCAAGGCACCAAGGTTCTTGCCTGGATAGAAACTGTGGGCTGCCGCATTGCCTAAAGAACCTGTCTTTCTGTTGCCATACATGCATCCATGCGCTTGTGCGTTGTCCTCGAAGAGCAACAGGTTATGCTGCTGACAGAAACGCTCTATCGTCTCGGTCATGGCACATCTGCCGTACAGATGGACTGTCATTACCGCCTTGGTGCGAGGTGTAAGAACCTGATGGAGCAGACGGTCGTCTATCTGCAAAGTCTCCCATCTCGGTTCTACGAGAATGGGCTTCAACCGGCATTCGGTGATGGCAAGAATGGTGGCGATATAGGTGTTGGCAGGTACGATGATCTCGTCGCCCTCATGCAGTCGGCCCAGTTCCATTTCGCCTCTGAGCATCAGCTTCAGAGCATCCAGTCCGTTTCCGCACGGTATGCAGTATTGCGTGCCGATGTACTGGGCGTAAGCCTCAGCAAACTGCTGGTTGGCTTTGCCCTGCAGATACCATCCGCTCTCCACTACCTGATGGATGGCATTGAGGATATCTTGCTGTAATGGACTGTTGATGTCCTTGAGGTTGAGATAATCGATGTGTTGCATAGATAATTTTGTAGATTTTGCAAAGATACATATTTTCTTTGAGCTATGGGCATGCTTTGCCATAAAAATTTCAGATGTTTTTATGACTTGTGCATGGCTGGTTGAAAACTTTTGCTTATCTTTGCGCCTATGAAGCATAAAAATCTTTTCAGTCTCTTGTGCCGTATGGTGTGGCTGTGGGTGGCAGGTTTGACAGCCATGCCAGTCATGGCACAGCGTCATGTGATTTATAATCAGCGTATTGCCAGTCTGCAGGTAGTGGCAGGACAGCAATGGCAGGAAATGCCCGTTGCCCAGCTTGGCGAGCCTGTGCACATCGATTTCGATGATATGACCCACGACTATGAGCGTTATTCCTACAAGATAGAACATTGTGAAGCCGACTGGTCGGTGTCGCGTGAGATCTTTACCAGCGATTTCCTACAGGGATTCAATGGCGAGCTCACCATCGACAACTACGAGCAGTCGCTCAACACCAATCATCTCTATACGCATTATAGTCTTACCATTCCCAACGAGCATTGCCGGCTGACGATGAGTGGCAACTACAAGCTGTCGGTCTTTGCCGATGATGATGACAGCCATCCTGTCTTCACCGCCTGCTTTATGTTGGTAGACCCACAGATGAAGGTCTCCATGTCGGTGACGGGAAACACAGATATTGATATTTATCACAGCCATCAGCAGGTGGCGATGGCGATAGACTATGGTGAGGTGAGAGTGACCGATCCTGCGCGACAGTTGAAGACCATCGTACTGCAGAACGGCAGATGGGACAATGCCGTGACAGCACCGCGTGCGGAGTATGTGAATACCGAAGGGCAGAGTTGGAAGCATTGCCGACAGTTGATATTCGATGGTGGCAACGAGTATCACAAGTTCGAGATGCTGGACCTCAGTCATACCACCATGGGGCTTGACAGCATCTTCTGGGACGGAAGCGAGGCACATGCCTATGTGATGGCGGACCTGCCACGCCCCAACTATGTGTACGACGAATCGGCGAACGGAGCTTTCTATATTCGCAACAGCGACAACATTGACAACACCTTTACTTCGGATTACGCTTGGGTGCACTTCTTGTTGAAGGCGCCTCGTCAGCAGGGTGATGTGTATCTGAACGGAGCATGGACTCAGGACAGTTTTCTGCCTCCTTACCGAATGGAGTACAACGAGGCTGCCAAAGCATACGAGGGAGCCGTCCTGTTGAAGCAGGGCTACTACAGTTATCGCTATGTGGTGGTGAATGACGATGGTACTACAAAACCCGTAACAACTGAGGGCAGTTTCTATCAAACGAGAAACAAGTATCAGGTGTTAGTATATTATAAAGGTGTAGGCGACCGTACCGACCGCTTATTAGGATACGGCGAAGTAATGGTAAAAGTAGAAAGTTAAAGAAGATTTCTTAGAAGTCAAAGAGGGAGTGTCATAAGCTTCTTAGGATATAGATAAGGCACGGATTACACAGATTACACGGATTTATAGTGCTAATATAAGTAAAGCGATTTTCATCTCTCTTAAAAAAATCCGTGTAATCCGTGTAATCCGTGCCTAAAAACTGTAAAGGACTGACTTTATGACACATCCTCTTTAACTTCTATTACTCCTTGTCTTTAGTTCTTGAAGCTGTGGATAGGTGCTGGAATGCGTCCGACACGATTGACGAAGGCAGAACAACTGAACGAGTTGACAGGCATGATAGGCGCATGACCTAACAAACCGCCAAAGTCAACACAGTCGCCCACCTTCATTCCTACAACAGGAATGACACGTACGGCAGTAGTCTTCTGGTTGATCATACCGATGGCAGCCTCGTCGGCGATAATTCCTGAAATCGTTGTAGCAGGAGTGTCGCCAGGAATAGCTATCATGTCAAGCCCCACAGAGCAGACACAAGTCATTGCCTCCAGTTTCTCGATGGTAAGGGCACCAGCCTCTACAGCATCGATCATTCCCTGATCCTCGCTGACAGGGATAAAGGCACCGCTCAGACCGCCAACGTACGAAGAGGCCATGATGCCACCCTTCTTCACCTGATCGTTGAGCAGGGCAAGAGCAGCAGTAGTGCCAGGAGCACCAGGATGCTCAAGACCAATCTCCTTCAGAATGTCTGCCACGCTGTCGCCAATGGCAGGAGTAGGAGCCAATGAGAGGTCGATGATGCCGAAAGGAACACCCAGTCGATGAGAAGCCTCTTTGGCTACTAATTGTCCTACACGTGTAATCTTGAAGGCAGTGCGCTTGATGGTTTCGCAGAGCACCTCGAAACTCTCACCACGAACACTCTCCAAGGCATATTTCACAACACCAGGGCCGCTGACGCCCACACTTACTACAGCATCAGCCTCGCTCACGCCGTGGAAGGCACCAGCCATAAAGGGGTTGTCGTCAGGAGCGTTGCAGAGCACAACGAGCTTGGCGCAACCCAAAGAACCCTTTTCCTTGGTATTCTCGGCAGTATCCTTTACGATTTCACCCATCAGGCGAACCGCATCCATATTGATTCCGGTCTTGGTAGAGCCCACATTGATAGAACTGCATACAAAGTCGGTCTGCGCCAAAGCCTGAGGAATAGAGCGTATCAAGAGCTCATCGCTCTTGCTCATTCCCTTGGAAACGATGGCAGAGTAACCACCCAGGAAGTTGACACCCAACTCTTTGGCACACTTGTCCAAAGTCTTGGCTATCTTCACATAGTCGTCTGTTGTCTTGCAGGCAGAGCCGCCCACCAAGGCAATAGGAGTAACAGAGATGCGCTTGTTGACGATAGGCACACCAAACTCCTTGGAAATATCCTCGCCCGTCTTCACCAAGTTTTTGGCCAGTCGGGTAATCTTCTTGTATATGTTGTCGCAGAGTACGTCCACCTCAGTCGCAGCACAGTCCAACAGGTTGATACCCATCGTGATGGTGCGCACGTCGAGGTTTTCCTTCTCTATCATCTTGTTAGTTTCAATAACCTCAGAAATATTGATCATCTTATTATAGTCTTATTTCACTTAGATACATTAAATTTTCCTTTGACGAAGAAAAGTCCTTTCTTCACAGAATTGTCTGTCGTCTTACCGCTTAGCATCGGCAGACTTCGATTGCAATTAGATTCTGTGCATCATGTCGAAGATTTCCTCGCGCTGGCATTTCACCTGAACGCCCATGTCTTCGCCAATCTTTTTGAGTTCGTCGGCAATGTCTTCGAAAGACTTCTTCATTTTAGCCATGTCTACAATCATCATCATGTTGAAATATTCCTGCACGATGGTCTGTGAGATGTCGAGAATGTTGATGTCGTTTTCTGCAAGATAAGTACACACTTTGGCAATGATACCTACTGTATCCTTACCTACCACTGTAATAATCGTTCTGTTCATGAATGAATTCCTTTTTAAAATGGGTTTAAATTGTCTGGCAAAAGTACAATATTCTTGCCAAATAACCAAATAAAAGGTAGAAAATCAATAAAAACGAGCTCGTTTTGCCATAAAAAATGTTTTTATCTTCGTCAAATCGGATATTTCATTTATCTTTGCAGAATCTATGTATTAAGATTATGAAACGACGACTATACATATTCTCCATTTGGATTGCCACGATGGGTATGCTCCTCTCGACGGTGATGCTTCATCATCATCACTATGAGCGTATCTGTATGGTTGTGGAGGTGTGTAGTCAGGACGGAAGTCTGAATGATGAGCATACGGAACATCATGATACCGAACACGAAGGCTGTCAGGTGAAGCAGATGCATCATTTCTTAGTCAAGAACCGGGTGGTGAAGTCTGCCGTCAAAAAGCTTCTTGATGCCAGTCTGCAGGCCTTTGTTCTTCCTGCAGAAGCGCGTTTCTTCTGTCTTTCTTCCTGTGTGGCAACAGAGTGGCAGGCTCTCACCTTGCCTTTGTTCGAAGAATCGTGTTCAGCTTATAGCAGGCGCGGACCTCCCATGTTCTCTTGATTTGTTGATTTTTTGCAGACCCTTGTTTGTCCTTTGCAGTTTGATGGCAAGGGTATAAAGGAGCTGTGGTTATGTGTGTGCTGCATGTAAAGGCATGTGGTATGCAACTCGGTTGCATGTGTAATTTTGTAACTTTGCAGCCGATAATAAAAACAAACAATTAAAGAGAAATGATAAAAAGAATTTTGATAGTAGTGGCAGCAACCGCTGTCGCCATTTTGGGCTTCACCCTATGGCAGAAGTCGCAAGCTGAGAATCCTCATGCCGACGAGCATGAACATGAGGAACATGTGGATGTGGAAAATATCCTGTTGAACGAGAAACAGATCAAGGCCGTAGCCCTGAAGTGGGGGAATGTGGAAACACGAGAGCTTGATGCCACGATACAGGTCAATGGAGCCCTGGTGCTTCGTGCGCAAAACATCGGTATGGTTACCTCGCTGATGGGTGGCGTGGTGAAGAATGTTTACGTGAAGGAAGGACAGCAAGTCGTTAAAGGCCAGATTGTTGCTGCGATAGAGAATACTGATGTTCTTTCTTTGCAGCGGGAATACTTTACCACTTATCAGGAGTGTGAGTCTGCCCGACAGGAGATGGAACGCCAGAAACTGTTGGCTTCCAATGGCGCTGGGGTGAAGAAGAATATGCAGACGGCACAGAAAGATTATCAAGTGGCTCGTGCCAGTATGGTGGGTATTGCCCGTCAGCTGCAGCAGATAGGTATTTCTGCTGCAGCTGTAGCCAAAGGTCATTTCACACCAGTTTTCCCCTTGCGTGCTCCTGTGAGCGGTACGGTGAGTGAGCTGACAGCCTCGTTGGGAAGTTATGCCGACATGCAGACTCCTCTGATGAAGATCAGCAACAACAAGGCAGTGGAATGCGACCTCAACGTATTTGAGAAAGACCTGGGCAAGATAAAGAATGGCAACCGCGTGTTCCTTTCCCTTACCAATCAGCCAGGAGTGAAGTTGACAGGCAGGGTATACGGCATGAACGAAAGCTTCAACAAGGGCACGAAGAGTGTGGCGGTGCATGTAAAACTCGATGCGGTACCGGGCGCCAAACTCTTTGACGGCATGTATGTGTCGGGACAGATAGCCACCGGACGGCAGATGTGTTTTGCTCTGCCCAATAAAGCTATCGTGAGTGCAGAAGGCAAGCAGTATGTTTTTGCCCTCAACCATGAACCCAAGAAGGGGGAGTACAGTTTCTCGCGCCACGAGGTGACGACAGGTGTCAGCACGGATGGATATACAGAGGTGACGCTCTGCAAGCATATCAAGGAAGGACTGAAGATAGTTACCGACAATGCTTTCTATCTGGCTTCGATGACGGGTGAGCATGGTGATGAACACTAAGTAAAGTAGAATAAACACACATTACTATGTTTCAGAAACTTATCACATATTCGATTCACCATAAGATGGTGGTCGGAATCCTGACAGTAGCTTTGACAGTATGGGGCATCTGGTCGTTGGTGCATCTGCCTTTCGACTCTACTCCCGACATTACCAATAATCAGGTGCAGGTCATCACGCAGGCCCCTTCCCTTGGAGCCCAGGAGGTGGAACAGTATATTACCAGTCCGATAGAGATGGCGCTTGCCAATATTCCCCGTCAGGAAGAACGCAGAAGTATTTCGCGCAGCGGTTTGTCGGTAGTAACACTCGTCTTTGATGATGCAGCCGATATCTATTGGGCGCGTTCGCAAATCAGTCAGGTGCTTGAGGCTGTAGCCAAGGAGTTGCCTGCCAATGCCGATACCGAATTAGGTCCTATAGCTACAGGCTTGGGTGAGATATTCCACTATACGGTACGGCCCGAGAAAGGCTATGAGGACCGTTATTCTCTCACCCAGCTACGCACCATTCAGGACTGGATAGTACGCAAGCAGTTGGCAGGAACGCCAGGTGTGGCAGAGGTCAGCGGATGGGGAGGCTACGTGAAGCAGTATGAGGTGGCTGTCAATACAGACCAGTTGAATGCCAACGGCCTTACCGTCAGCGACCTGTTTGATGCCTTGCAGCGCAATAATGCCAATACCGGCGGAAGCTATATCGAGCAGAACTCCAATCAGTATTACATCCGTGGCTTGGGTGTGGTGAAGTCGTTCGACGACATTGCCAATATCACCGTCAAGACAATAGAAGGAACTCCTGTAAGAATCAAGGATGTGGCAAAGGTGCAGGAAGGACACGCCACCCGTTTCGGAGCCGTGACAAGAAATGGCGAGGGTGAAGTGGTGGCAGGTATCGCCATCATGCTGAAGGGTGAGAATTTCCAGCAGGTCATCAAGAACGTGAAGGAGCGTATCAATCAGATACAGAAGTCTCTGCCCGAAGGTGTGGTGATAGAACCCTTTATCGACCGCACCAACTTGGTGGAGCGAGTGGAGGGAACCATTGCCCACAACCTGATAGCAGGAGGACTCATTGTCATCTTCGTATTGGTTCTCTTCTTGGGCAACTGGCGTGCCGGACTGGTAGTGGCGAGTGTCATTCCGCTGAGTATGCTCTTTGCCTTTGCTCTGATGAAAGCCTTCGATGTGGATGGCAACCTGATGAGTCTGGGAGCCATCGACTTCGGAATGATAGTCGATTCGGCGGTTATCATCGTTGAGGCTGTGGTGACACATATCAACAGAGGTGAGTTCTCGCAGCCTGGTGTGCGTGCCGCCTATATAGCCCGACATACGGCAGGAGGTGGTTTCGCCCTTACCCAGGCAGAGATGGATGCAGAGGTGCATTATTCCGCCTCGCGTATCCGACAGAGTGCAGCCTTTGGTGAGATCATTATCATGATCGTGTACATTCCGCTGATGACGCTTGTCGGTATTGAAGGAAAGATGTTCCGTCCCATGGCGTTCACCGTGTTCTTTGCCATCTTGGGCGCTTTCATCCTTTCGCTCACCTATGTGCCCATGGCAAGCAGTCTGTTCCTGAGCCGAAAGGTACACACGAAGGCTACTTTCTCCGACCGCATGATCAGTCGGCTTCAGGCCTGGTATCGTCCTGTGTTGGAATGGGTGTTGCGCCGTCGCAAGGATGTGATTACAGCAGCCGTGGCACTTTGTTGCGTGAGTGTGGTGGGACTCAAGTTCCTGGGAGGCGAGTTTATTCCAAGTCTCGACGAGGGCGACTTTGCTGTGGAGATGAGTATGGCGCAGGGTACGTCGCTCTCTCAGATGGTAGAGACCTGCACCAAGGCAGAGAAGCTCCTGAAGTCTGAATATCCCGAGGTGAAGCAGGTGGTGAGTCGTATAGGTAGTGCGGAGATTCCTACCGATCCTATGCCTGTGGAACGTGCCGACATCATGGTGGCTCTGAAGCCCAAGGCAGAATGGACTTCGGCAACGACCACCAGCGAACTGATGGAGAAGATGGAGGCCACGCTGAAGAATATTCCCGGTATGGAGGCAGAGTTCTCACAACCCATACAGATGCGCAACAATGAACTGCTTACGGGTATCAAGCAAGATGTGGCCATCAAGATTTTCGGTGACGACCTCAATACGCTTATCCAGCAGGCTGAGAAAGTGGGCAAGATGATTGGTAGTGTGAGAGGTGTGAGCGGAGTCATGGTGGAACAGGTGGCTGGTTTGCCTCAGATACAGGTGAAGTGCAACCATGAGCGCATGGCGGAGTATGGCGTCAGCGTGGACGATGTGAACCAGGTGCTTGAGACTGCTTTTGCCGGTGGAACAGCAGGAGTTGTGTTTGAGGGCGAGAGGAAGTTTGACATCGTGTTGCGACTCGACAAGGATGTGCGTACCATAGAGGCTTTGCAGACACTTGCCATCCCCGTGAGTACAGGTCAAGAGGAAGGCTCAGCTGCCGTGACAGTTCCTTTGAACCAGTTGGCTGATATCGTCTACGAGACAGCTCCTGCTCAGGTTTCTCATGAGGACGGAGCCCGTCGCATCTACGTGGGATTCAACGTGAAGGGACGCGATGTACAGAGTACCGTCGACGAGATTCAGCATTTGCTCGACAGCAAGTTGCATTTGCCCGACGGTTATTATTACACCTATGGTGGTGAGTTCAAAAACCTTCAGAGTGCCGTCAACCGTCTGATGATAGTTGTCCCATTGGCGCTTGTCATCATTCTCTTGCTGCTCTATGCCACGGTGAAGAGTGTCCGCGAGTCGCTCTTTGTTTTCTCTGCCATTCCTTTTGCAGCCATTGGTGGTGTGTGGGCGCTGTGGTTGCGCGACATGCCTTTCTCTATCTCGGCAGGAGTGGGCTTTATAGCCCTTTTTGGTGTGTCGGTGCTCAACGGTATCGTACTTATCGGACAGATGAACCAGATGCAACGGGAGGGCGTGACCGATGTTCAGAAGCGCATCATAGACAGTTGTATGATCCGTCTTCGTCCTGTACTCATGACGGCGTTGGTGGCTTCCATGGGCTTCCTGCCTATGGCGCTCTCGCAAGGTGATGGAGCTGAGGTGCAGCGACCTTTGGCTACTGTGGTCATAGGTGGACTTATCACCTCCACTTTGCTCACGCTCCTTGTCCTGCCTGCCATCTATAAGACGTTTACGAAGGGAAGTGAAGAATTAATGAAATGAAGAGTGAAAACTTCAAAATCCAGCGAAAGTTGAGTAAAATAAAAAATATGAAACGAATAAATATGATGATAATAGGACTCTGTGGTTTGGCTTTGCTGCCACAGACAGTCCTTTCGCAGACCCGAAAGGTGAGTCTGCAAGAATGTATTAATATGGCTCTGGAGAAGAATCCCCAGATGCAGGTTGCCAATAAGTCGGTAGAACGTGCCAAGGCTCTGCAGGGGACGGCATGGGAGATAGACAAGACCGAACTCTCGCTGTCGCAAGATCCTACATCGGGCGGCAGTCCTGACAATGCTCTTTCCCTGTCGCAGAGTATCGAGTTTCCTACTTATTATATAGCACGCCACAAACAATTGAAGGCTGAGACGCAAGCCGAGAGAAGCAAGGCGGCTGTGGTTCGCCTGTCGCTCGAGAATGATGTGAAGGCTGCTTATTATCAGGCTGTCTATCAGGCAGAAAAACTTCGCGTCTTGGAGAGTCAGGACAGTTTGCTGGCACAGTATCGCACGTTGGCAGAGAAGCGATACAAGGCAGGAGAGACTCGACAGTTGGAACTGCTTTCGGCAGAACGTCTGCAGCGCGAGAACAAGATGGAAGTATTGGCGGCTCACAACGAACTGGAGACAGCCCGGCTCTTGCTCTCACGTCTTGTGGGAAGCAACGAGACGGTGGAGCCAAAGGAAGATGCGTTGCTTCCGCTCGACTGGAAGCAGACCTCCTATAACTATAGTCAGACCCCCGACGGTCAATATTCTGCCGACCGTCTGAAAGTGTCCGATCAGGCTGTACGTGTGGCAAAGAATGGTTTTGCCCCATCGCTGAGTCTTTCATTGCGCAACCAGCTCGTCATCAGTTCCTGGAATCCCTATGACCAGGACAGAAGCCGCTTTGACGGAGGCAACTTCATGGGTTTTGAGGTGGGAGTGGGCATCCCGCTCTTCTATGGTGCCACCCGTGCCAAGGTGAAGGCAGCCAGGAAGGAGCGCGAGATGATAGCCTTGGAGATAAAAGAACAGGAACAACTTCGACAACAGGAATATCTCTCAGCCTTGAGCCGAATGAATGCAGCCTATGTGAGATACACCTATTATAATGAGGAAGGCAGAGAGAGGTCGGACAAGATGGCAGAGCAGGGACTCTTGGAATACAGCCAGGGTGAGATTTCCTATCTGGAATACATGAATGTCCTGCAGGAAAGCATCGACCTGCGGCTCAAGCGTGCCTCAGCCCTCAACGATTACAACCAGTGTGTCCTGGTCATGGAGAAACTCTGTGGCAGACAGTGACACACTTTGTGCCAACTGGTGCTGCAAAAACTTGCTTCGTGGGGGTGTTTTTCGTTCAATCGTGTGACGCTTATCGTGTAATATGATGAAAAATTCCATTGAAATGCGATAAAAATTTGGTTGTTACGAAATCTTTTATTACTTTTGCCCTCAGAAATGTTTTGAAAAATTCAGCAAAAAACAATAGCAATGAAACAAACAATTTTGGTGACTGGTGGTACAGGCTTTATAGGAAGCCACACCACAGTGGAGTTGCAGCAGGCAGGCTACAACGTAGTGATAGTAGACAATCTGTCCAATTCTAAGATAGAAGTACTGGACGGTATTGAGAAGATAACAGGTGTACGTCCTGCTTTCGAGCAGGTAGACTTGCGCGACAAGGCTGCCACAGAGGCTGTGTTCCAGAAATATCCCGATATACAAGGCATCATCCACTTTGCTGCCAGCAAGGCAGTGGGAGAGAGTGTGCAGAAACCTTTGCTCTATTATCGTAACAATGTGGTTTCGCTCATCAATCTGCTTGAGCTTATGCCTCAGTATCATGTCAAGGGCATCATCTTCTCATCTTCCTGTACGGTATATGGACAGCCCAAGCCAGAGAACCTGCCTGTTACCGAGGATGCTCCTCACCAGAAGGCTACTTCTCCTTATGGCAACACCAAGGAAATCAACGAGCAGATTATTGCCGACTATATCCACAGCGGAGCCAACGTGAAGAGTATCGTGTTGAGATATTTCAACCCCATAGGTGCTCATCCCAGCGCAGAGATTGGCGAACTTCCTAACGGAGTGCCCAACAACCTCATTCCTTATGTCACACAGACAGCCATGGGCATCCGCAAGGAGTTGACCATCTTTGGTAATGACTATGATACACCTGATGGCACCTGTATACGTGACTATATTTATGTAGTCGACCTTGCCAAGGCTCATGTGGCAGCCATGGCCCGAGTGCTCGATCAGGAGACCGAACCAATAGAGTATTTCAACATCGGCACAGGCAAGGGTAACTCTACACTCGAAATCGTAGAGACCTTTGAGCGTGCCACAGGTGTGAAGCTCAACTGGAAGTATGGTCCTCGTCGTGAGGGCGATATCGAGAAGATATGGGGCGACTGCACCAAGGCCAACAAGGTGTTGGGATGGAAGGCTGAGGCCAACCTCGATGAGGTGCTTGCTTCTGCATGGAAATGGCAGCAAAAACTGAGAGCTGATGGCATCATGTAATGCGTAAGCGTTAAATATTCTGAAAAGTGAGAACTTTGGTCGGTGATAAAGGCCATAGTTCTCACTTTTTTATTAATTTTGCAAAAAGGAATATTTAAACACGTATACGTATATGAGAAGACACTTACTTACTTTTTTGTTTGCACTTAGCTTGATGGCTGTCTTGCCACAGCGTATGAGCGCAGCTGCAAATATTGAAATTATAGACAATGACTTCCAGCAGATTACCGTAACGGTAACCAGCGCAGGAGTGTTGCATGTCACAGGAGCCAACGGCCTTGTGCTGCAGGTTTATAATGTGCTTGGCGTAAGGGTTGCCTCTATCAAGGTGGAAGGCAACGACAAGCGTATAGACTTGCCGCTGAAGTCGGGCTGTTACATTGTCAAGGTAGGCAATGTGGTACGCAAGATTTCTATCAACCGATAGGTCTTTCTTCCTGGCATTGCTGTGGGCTATTGCCGTTTTTGCCCTTACTGGATGCCAGGAGCATGAGCCTAATTCCAACAGATGGGCTACTGTAGAGCAGTTCAGAGAGTTCTCTGAGCCAGGACAGACCATCAATTCGCATCATATACGTAATTTTATCGACAGCCTGATGAGGGCAGACAAGGATGCTACGACGGCAGATCATCGTACCCGCAGCTATTACATGAATGAAGGAAGGTTCTTGTGGATTGACCGCAAGGGCGTGGATGATCGTGCCGATACCTTGCTCTACTGGCTAAGAGGTGTGGACGATATGGGATTCTCTACCCGCCGTTTTTGTGTGGAGAGTCTTGAACATGACCTTCATTCTGTCCGCACGCTTCAGCTCGACAGTACACCGCAGGGTAATGTCAATGCCGTGTTGGCGCGATTGGAATATCGGCTCACCAAGGCTTACTTCCGTTATGTGGCAGGTCAGCGTTTTGGTTTTACCAATCCCTCTTATCTCTTGAATCGTCTTGACACGATAGAGCCAAGTCGTTACGACTCTGTGAAACGTCCGGTTCGCTATCGTGGTCTCTTCGATATTCCTGTGGATCGTGTAAGTCGCGACTTCTTTCTCACGGCAGTACGCAAGGTGGAAGTCGACTCTTTGGGCGCTTTTCTCTCTGAGGTGCAGCCTCGCAGTGAGTTCTATCGTGCCTTGCAGAAACGTCTGGCTGAAGGTCATGCTGACAAGGTCATGCGTGCCAAGATACTCTGCAACATGGAACGTTGCCGGTGGAGGGAGAAAGACCCTATGCAGAACCATAGCAAATATGTAGTGGTCAATATTCCTTCGATGCGCCTCATGGCCGTCGACCATCACGACACACTCACCATGCGCATAGGTTTTGGCAGTCAGAAGACCAAGACTCCGCTGCTTTCCAGTCGAATCAAGCGTATGGAGGTGAACCCGCAATGGGTGATTCCACGAAGCATCATCGACAAGGATGTGGCGCATCATGCGGGCAACTGGCATTATTTCCACAGCCGCAACTACTATGTGGTAGACCGCAAGACGGGTAAGCCTGTAGATTTTTCTCAGGTCAGTTTCGCCATGTTGCGCAATCACAACTACAGTGTGGTGCAGCGAGGAGGTAAGGGCAACAGTCTTGGCCGGCTCATATTCCGGTTCGACAATAATTTCTCAGTCTTCCTGCACGACACCTCCAGTAGGGGAGTCTTCAGCCGTGAAGACCGCAGTGTGTCGCATGGATGTGTGCGGGTAGAGAAACCCTATGAGCTTGGTGTCTTCCTGATGCACGAGAAGAACCAACAGCTCATGGACAAGTTGAAGTACTCGATGACAGCCGACAGTCTTGCCAACCGACGGATGATAGTGAGGAACATCAAGGTGGAACCACAGGTGCCTCTCTATATCACCTATTTCACTCTTTATCCGATGGCAGGCGGAAGAATGGCAGAATATGCCGACGTTTATGGTTACGATGGGGTGATATACACAGCGTTGCGCCCTTACCTATAATAATAGAAAAAATCAAACAGAATGATGATAAGTGACAAGGAAATGACCGACATGATAGCCGATGCCCGCACCCGGCGTGAGGGTTTCGAGGCTCTTGTGCGCCAGTATAGCGAACCGCTGTACTGGAAGATTCGTCATATTGTCATCACTCATGAAGATGCCGATGATGTGTTGCAGAATGCTTTCCTGAAAATATGGAAGAGTCTTGATTCCTTTCAGGGCAAGTCTTCTCTTTCCACCTGGCTTTATCGCATTGCCATCAACGAGGCCTTGGATTTCCTGCGCCATCAGCGCCAGTCTGCCATGTCGAGTGTCGATGACAACAAGAAAGTTGCCAATCAACTGATGGCGGACGACTATTTTGATGGCGACCGTATGCATGCTTGGTTGCAGGAGGCTGTGGCTCAGTTGCCAGAAGTGCAGCGCACGGTGTTTGTCATGAAATACTTCGATGAGATGAAGTATTCCGAGATAAGTGAGGTCTTAGGAACGAGCGAAGGCGCTCTCAAGGCTTCTTATCACCTGGCAGTGAAAAAAATAACAGAATATTTGAAGCGGTTTAATTAAACCAAATGTTTTTTGAATCGTCTATATATAATAAGGAGAAAAAATATGATAAAAGAAGAACAGATATTGAAATCCAGGTATGGCACCCAGAGTTCTTTCCGTGTGCCTGAAGGCTATTTTGACGAGCTTGCTTCGCGTGTCATGGCTTCGGTTCCAGAATCGCAGCCTGCTCTTGATATACAGTCTGAGTTTGCCTCGCAGGGTGCCCGTATTGTTCCGATGTGGCGTCGTGCAGTATTGCGCAAGGTGGCAGTTATAGCCGGTGTGGTTCTTTTGTTGGGAGGTGCTTCCATAGGTATCGGTACTTCTCTTTCTTCACGACAGGCAGGCAAGTCTGTGGCAAGTGGGGGATGGGCTTCGGTCATGCATTCGGAGGATAACTCCTTTGATGAGGCTGCCGACTATGCGATGCTTGACAATCAGGACATCTATGCCTCTCTGCTGTCAGAATCGTCAGGTTTTTAATGATAAGTTTCTGAAGTTTCGCAAATGGGGAACTTGCAAAAGTTGAATAAGTTTTAATTTGTAAGAGCAAAATGAAATCTAAGAAGATATCTGTATATTTGAAGCAGACCGTTCTGATAGCCATACTGTTGGTTTTCGGACTTTCCACAGCTAATGCGCAGCATAAGAAACGTCCTCATTTCGACCCGAAGCGTTTCGAGGCGGAGCTGGAGCAGTTTATCACTACCAATGCCTGTCTTACTCCAGGAGAGTCGGCTAAATTCTTCCCTGTGTACAGACAGATGATGAAGCGTCAGCGCATGATATTCGACGAGATGCGCCGTTTGCATCACATAGATACTCGTGACAATGAGACTTGCGCCAATGCCATCCGTCGTCAGGATGAGCTGGATGTGGAGATCAAATTGTTGCAACAGGAGTATCATTCCCGTTTTATGCTCATTCTTCCTGCAGGCAAGGTGATGAGCATCATCAAGGCAGAGGAAAAATTCCATCGACAGATGTTCAAGCGTATGCGACCTAAATGATGCACAGGCATGAAGCTTCTTCGTGAACCGTTCACCATCATATGAAGAAAGGCTATGCCACAGGAGTTGTCCTGTAAGGCATAGCCTTTTTTCTGTCATTATCAAAGTTTTCTTATTTAAAGTTTTGTTGTCTCAGAAATAAATTATAACTTTGCACGTCAGAAAAGAAAATTATATAATTTATATATTTATGTACAGGACAAACACTTGTGGAGAGCTTCGACTCTCTGATGCCGGCAAGGAAGTGACTCTTGCCGGATGGGTACAGCGCACAAGAAAGATGGGTGGTATGACATTCGTAGACTTGCGCGACAGATATGGCATCACTCAGTTGGTTTTCAATGAGGCCGATGATAAGTCATTATGTGATGCAGCCAACAAGTTGGGACGCGAATACTGCATCCAGGTGAAGGGTGTGGTAAGCGAGCGTCAGAGCAAGAACCCAAAGATGGATACTGGCGACATCGAGATTTTGGTAAAGAGTCTGCAGGTGCTCTCTGAGAGTGCCACACCTCCTTTCACTATCGAGGACAATACCGATGGCGGTGATGATATTCGTATGAAATATCGTTATCTCGACTTGCGCCGTCCTGCTGTTCGCAAGAATTTGGAGTTGCGTCACCGTATGACGATCCTTATCCGCAACTTCCTCGACAATTATAACTTCATGGAGGTGGAGACACCTATCCTTATTGGTAGTACACCAGAGGGTGCACGCGACTTCGTTGTGCCTTCACGTATGAATCCTGGCCAGTTCTATGCTTTGCCTCAGAGTCCTCAGACACTGAAGCAGCTCCTGATGGTGGCAGGCTTCGACCGCTATTTCCAGATAGCCAAGTGCTTCCGCGATGAGGACCTTCGTGCCGACCGTCAGCCTGAGTTTACACAGATAGACTGCGAGATGAGTTTCGTCGATCAGGATGACGTTATCGACCTCTTCGAGGAAATGGCTCGTCATCTCTTCCGCGAGATTCGAGGTGTAGAGTTGCCTAAGCTTCAGCAGATGACTTGGCATGAGGCTATGAAGCGCTTCGGTAGTGATAAGCCTGATTTGCGTTTCGGTATGGAGTTCGTTGAACTCAAGGAGGCATTTGCCGGTAAGGGCAGTTTCTCTGTATTCGATGAGGCTAAGTATATCGGTGGTATCTGTGTACCAGGTTGTGCAGACTATAGCCGCAAGCAGCTCAACGAGCTGACCGATTTCGTAAAGCGTCCACAGGTAGGAGCCAAGGGGCTGGTTTACATCAAGTACAATACCGACGGCACCGTGAAGAGCAGCATCGACAAGTTCTATTCTCCTGAGGAGTTGGCAGAAATCAAGACCGTGATGGGAGCCAAGGATGGCGACTTGGTATTGATTCTCAGTGGTGACAATGCCAACAAGACCCGTATCCAGCTCTGTTCTCTTCGTCTTGAGATGGGCGACCGTCTTGGTCTTCGCGATAAGAATGTATTCAAGTGCCTCTGGATTATTGACTTCCCTCTCTTTGAGTGGAGCGACGAGGAGCAGCGACTCATGGCAACCCACCATCCATTCACTATGCCTAATCCTGATGACATCCCATTGCTGGATGAGCATCCCGAGCAGGTACGTGCCAAGGCTTACGATTTCGTATGTAATGGTATCGAGGTTGGCGGCGGCTCACTCCGTATCCACGACACCAAGTTGCAGGAGAAGATGTTTGAGGTTCTCGGCTTCACTCCCGAACGTGCTGAGGCTCAGTTCGGTTTCTTGATGAATGCCTTCAAGTATGGTGCGCCACCTCATGCAGGTTTGGCATTTGGCCTCGACCGCTTCGTCAGCATCATGGCAGGTCTCGACAGTATTCGCGACTGTATTGCTTTCCCAAAGAACAATTCAGGTCGTGACGTGATGCTCGATGCGCCTTCAGCCATTGATCAGAAGCAGCTTGACGAGTTGCAGATCAGCGTTGATGTTAAAGAGTAATAATTCTTATAAAAATTCTGCTATACGATACCGCATTGCTTGATATATATCAAAAAATGCGGTATTTCCTTTGATAAAATGACAGATTTAGCTTGAAAATCGTGATATAATCGAATAAAAGTATTAAATTTGCAAAAAAATATAATACAAAACTCCTGATTAGAGCGAGTTTAATTAAATTTTTACTAAGAACATGGCAGAAAAGAAAACAACAAAGACAGCTGTTAAGAAGACAACTACCACTACAGCTGCAAAGAAGGCTCCAGCAACCAAGAAGGCTACTGCAGCAAAGAAAGAGGTTCTTTACTTGAACGAGGAGAACGCAGGTTTCAAGGCTGGTGATGTTTATCAGGCATTGGCAGCAGCAGGTAAGGCTCTCTCGCTTGCAGAGATTGCTAAGGCTGCTAAGATTACCGCAGAGGATGCAATCCTGGGTATAGGATGGCTCCTGAAAGAGGGTAAGATTAAGAATGAGGACAACAAGTTGGTTCTCGCTTAAATAGAACACTACAGGAAGGACCGCACCTCTATCAAATATAGTTGGGTGCGGTCTTTTTTTTGCCTTTGGCGTTAATGGTTATTTCAAATATAATTCTGTTTTCATGAACTATGATCATGAGATTCTCGCTGTGCTGACTCAGGCAGGAGAGAAGGGTCTCAAATTGGAACATATAGTACGGCACGTGTACAATGCCTGTAATTCAATGTTTACTCCGTTGAATTACAAGGATGTCTATGCTTATGTGTCGCAGTATTTGGTGAAGAGCAGTAAGCTGCAGGGCTCGTGTGTTCAGAAGGCAGGTTACGGTGTGTATCGGCTTAATCTTGCTACGACAGAGGCGCAGCAGCTCATGTTGCAGTTTGGCAGTCATCCTGTACAGGAAGAGGTGTCGGAGAAGAGTTCTGTTGACTCTTCGCTTTCTCTCTTCGGAGATGATGATTTTTAGAAGGATATGGCATTGCTCATCAAGGCAATGCTTTTTTTATATTTAACTTTAGCAAGTTTAGAAGTTAGAGAAGTTATCACTCCCTTCGGTCGTTAGAAGTTATAGAAGTTAAACGGAAACAAAAAAAGTCTATGTCATGAAGACATAGACTTCGTTTTGTACACCCTTAGGGATTCGAACCCTAGACCCACTGATTAAGAGTCAGTTGC